>JASHWY010000180.1 GCA_030043835.1 Thermoplasmata archaeon | reverse complement strand
TTCGTCGGCTACGAGAACGTCTACGACCGGGCGACCCTCGAGGCCGGACGGAGGTCGCCGTTCACGGCCTGGTTGCTCGACCGGGCGGGCCCCGGGGGCGTCGCGCTCGGGAACCCGGCGGCGGCCCCCACGATCGGAGCGCCCTCGACGTGGGAGGGAATCGTGCGGAGCGTACGGCCGAACCCGGACGGGATCCGAATCGAGGTCGCAGTCGACGACCTCTTGGTCGGGGTGCGGCTCCCGCGGCCGTGGCCCATGCCCCTCCCCGCGGTCGGCGGCCGGCTCCGCTTCAACGTGGACGCGACGGCGGTGCACCCACTCGGTCCCGGCGTGACGGACGTCCGATGACGCGCCGGGCCAAGCTCGTGACCGCGACGGACGTCGCGCTCCTTTCCGCGCTCTCAAGGGAGCGGTCGGTCGTCGCCGCGAGCCAGCGGCTCGGGATCTCCCGCGACCGGGCGGTCTATCGCATCGCCCGGCTCGAGCACGCGTTCGGGGGTCCGGTCGTGGCGAGCGAGCGGGGCGGCCGGAGCCACGGCACCTCGCAGTTGACCGAGCTCGGGGACCGGATCGTTCGGCGAGGGTTCGACTCGGTCGAGCTCTTGGACACCCGTCCGGTCGCGGCCCCGCCCCTACCGAATCGGCTCGAGGGTACGTACCGTCGCACCCCGCAACCGGTGGTCGACCTGGGCTCCCTGTTGCGTCTTCGCGTCAATTTCCTCGCCAAGGACGGCGAGCGGGTCGCGGTGCTCCTCGACCCGGAGGCGATCCTCGTCGCTCGACACCGGTTCCCGTCGAGCGCGCGGAACGTGGTAGGGGCGACGATCGATGCGATCGAGCCGGGGCCGGGACCGCTCGGACGGACCCTTCGCGTACGGGCGGGCCCGCTCCGCCTGCGCGCGAGCGTCACCGCGGAGACGGTCCGCGACCTCGGCCTAAAGCCGGGCGGGCGGGTCGTCCTCTACATGAAGGCGACCGCGCTGCGTCGGATCGCCCGCCCCTCGCAGTCCCCGAGACCCCGCTAGTCGCGGATCCCTTCGGTCGTGAGCGAGAAGACCGCCTCTCCTTCGGGGAGGTTCGGCGAGTCGATGAGTCGCGCGATCCTACGGGGCGGCTTTGACTTCCGTAGATAGACCCGGTACGTCGCCGCGTGCGCGACGATGTTCCCGCCGATCGGTCGGGTCGGGTCCCCGAACAGGATGTCGGGACGGGCCGAGACCTGGTTCGTGACGACGATCGCCGCGTTGTACGTGTCGCCGAAGCGGAGGAGCTCGTGGAGGTGGCGGTTCAGGTGCTGCTGACGCGGCGCGAGCTCCCCGCGCCCCATGTACTCGGAGCGGAAGTGGGCGGTCAAGGAGTCGACGACGAGGAGACGGATCGGCCGCTCCCGCGCGAGCTCCTGGGCCTTCCCGACCAGGAGCATCTGGTGGTTCGAGTTGAACGCCCGCGCGACGTGGATCCGCTCGAGCGCCTTCTCCGGGTCGAGCCCCACCCCTTTCGCCATGTCGACGACCCGCTCGGGACGGAACGTGCTCTCGGTATCGATGTAGACGACCTCGCCCTCGAGGCCTCCTTGGGCGGGGGGAAGCTGGACGTCGACCGCGATCTGGTGCGCGATCTGGGTCTTTCCGGTCCCGAACTCCCCGGAGAACTCGGTGATCGCCTGGGTCTCGACACCGCCGCCCAGGAGCTCGTCGAGCGCCTTCGTGTTGGTCGTGATCCGGCCGAGCTTCTTCCGTCGCTCCAAGAGCTGCGTCCCGCTCTCGAACCCCCCGACGTCGGCCTTCCGGCGGGCCTCGCCGATGATCTTCTGGGCGATCGCGACCCCAATCTCCGCGGCCTCGGCCACGTCGCCCGGCGACGCCACCGCGAGCTCCATCAGGTCGGTGTAGCCGGACTCCCTCAGCTTGTCCGCGGTCGTCTGGCCGACGCCGGGAAGGTCCTCAAGGGCGACCTCGGGCTTCGTTTCCTCGGCGGGTTCGTTCGTGGCGGGGCGGCTCGGGCTCTTCGACGGCACGGCGACTTCCACCGGGGTGGGGGGAGATAAGCGTGCGGGAGGGGGTCGTGAAACGCCGAACGGTGCCCCTTAGGCGGCGGGGGTCGTGGGCGCGAACGGCTCGCCGGTGAGCCACTGGTAGACGGTCGTGTAGAGCCGGCTCACCTCGTCGACGAGGAGGGGTGGGAGCGGGGGGATCGGAGGCTCCTCGGCGTGGGCCTCGCGGGCCTTCATGAGACGGTCGTAGTAGCCCGTCTGGCGGTAGTGCTGACGGACGAACTCCTTCGAGAAATCGACCTGACGGCCGCGCTCGTAGGCGGCCTTGTCCCAGAACCGGTCCTCGTCGGCGGTCCCGAACGTGTCGACGACCATGAGAACCCCGTTCGCGTCGACCGCGAACTCCTTCTTCCCGTCGACGTGGAGGAGGCCGCGGGGTCCGATCTCGTCCTGCATCGCCTCGTCGATTCGAAGGATCGTCTCCCGGATCCCATTGAGCTGCTTCGCGTCGAGGGCGGAGAGCTCGAGCGCCTCCTTCGTCGTGAGGAGCCGGTCGGTCGGCTCCAGCTTGGTCGTGGCCTCGAAAAGGGGTTCCGGGAGCGGGACGCCGTACTCGAGCGCCTTGCCCGCGGGGAAGCCGAGCTCCGCCGGGCTCACCTTGCCCGCTTTCACCCGGTCCCACATGGAACCGGCGAGGTAGTAGCGGACGATCAGCTCGAGCGGAACGAGGTAGTTCTTGGGGCGGGCACCGAGGGTCCTTGGCTTCGGAACCACCCGGACGCGCTTCACGCGCATCGTCGTGGGTCCGGTCAAGCCGAGGAAGTGGTGCGGGACGTTGAGCCGCTCGCAGAGCCGAAACCAGTGGGCCGCGGTCCGGGCGAGCGTCTCACCCTTGTGCGGGATCTCGCTCGGGATGTGCTTATCGAATACCGAGATGTCGTTCGTGAACCGGAACTCGAGCTCCGTCGGGGAGACCTCGTAGACCTCTTTGACCTTCCCGCGACGGAGGTACCGCGGGGACGCTGGGGCCGTGGCCGCGGGCGACTTCGCCATGCTGCCGCGAGGAGGGCGGGGTCGTTTAACGTTCGCGCCCGAGGGCTAGACCGAGCGGGCGTGGACCGCGGTGATCGGCCGGAACCCGCGCTTTGCGTAGAAGCGGACCGCGATCTCGTTTTGGGAAGGGAACTCGGCGGTCACGACACCGGCGCCCTTCGCCTTGAGCGCCGCGGTCGTCTCCCGAAGGAGGTACTCCCCCACGCCGCGACGGCGGTAGAGGGGAAGGAGGTAGATGTCGGTGATGATCCCCTCCCATTCGGGCGTGTAGAACGGACGCTCCCGAAGGATCGCGCGGACGAACCCCACGACCTTGTCCTTGTCGGCTCCCACTCCCTCCGCGGCGAGCATGACGGCCTTGGGGTCGTTCACGTTCGCCGTCAGAATCTGGCGCGCCTGCTCGCCGGCGTCGTCCCGGACCTTGAGCAGCGAGTCGAACTCCTCGTTCAACCGCTTCAAGCGAAGGAGCAGCGAGACGAGCGTCGGAACGTCGGTCGCGCGGGCGGGGCGCAGGTGGATCGGGATCGCCGGGGCGTCGCTCGGTCCCGAGCCCGCGTCGTTCGCGAGGCTCATCGGGACCGCCTCGGGCCGAGCGGGCGCGCTTTCGGCATCGGGGGCGTTAAGCCGGCGCGCGCCAACGCCCTTACGAGGAGCGCGGGGCGCCCCATGAGGACGTGCGCGCGCTCAAGGAACTCGTCGTGCGAGAGGCGGCGACGCGCGATCCCCAGCTCAACGCTCGCGTCCGCGACCGCGGCCGCTACGTGCGGAAAGACCTCCGTCTCCTCCATCGTGGGAAGGATGTGGGTCGGGGAGAGGCCGCGCTCGGCCGCGCGCCGAGCGAGCTCGCGCGCGGCCGCGATCACGATCTCGTCCGGGATGGACGTGGCCCGGGCGTCCAAGACCCCGCGGAAGACCGCCGGGAAGATGAGCGAATTGTTGACCTGGTTCGGGAAGTCGCTCCGTCCCGTCGCAACGACCGCGGCCCCGGCCGCCGTCGCGACCTCGGGCCAGATCTCGGGAAAGGGGTTCGCGAGCGCGAAGACGATCGGGTGCGGGGCCATCGAGCGCACGAGGGTGGGCGAGATCGTGGTGGGGTCGGACCGCGACGCGGCGAGGAGGACGTCCGCACCCCGAACCGCCTCCGTGAGGCCCCCCAACCGCCCCCCTCCGTTCGTCTGGAGGGC
>JASHWY010000179.1 GCA_030043835.1 Thermoplasmata archaeon | reverse complement strand
ACCGGATCCGATCGTTGTTTAGCCTCCTCGACCGAGCCGGCCTCAGCGACCGCATCGTCTTCGACCCGACGGTCGTTCGAGGGCTAGCGTACTACACGTCGATCGTCTTCGAGGCCTACGCTCGGAGCGGAGGGCGGTCCGTCTTCGGGGGAGGACGCTACGATCACCTGGTCGAGCTCTTCGAGGGTCCCCCCACCCCCGCGGCAGGACTCGCGATCGGCGATCAGACGCTTGAGCTCCTCCTGCGGGGAGGCGGCCGGTGGCCCGAGGGCGAGCCCCCGCTCGACACCTACGTCGTCGTGGTCGATAGCTCGCACACGCCCGAAGCGATCGAGCTCGTCCAGGAGCTGCGCCGCTCCGGGGTGAGCGCCGACTGCGACCCCCTCTCTCGATCGATGTCGCGGCAGCTCAAGGAGGCGGCGCGCCGTCGCGCCCGCCGTGCGTTGATCCTGGGCCTGAAGGAAGCGGCATCGGGTGCGGTCGTCGAGCGAGATCTCGCGAGTGGTGAGCAGCGGGAGCTCCCAAGGGACGAGGCGGTACGACGGGCGTGATCGCCTCGAACGCGTCGCCGTCATAGAGCAGGATCCCCGGTGGGGAGACGGCCCCGTCGACGAAACCGTACCAGTAGACAACCGCACCCTCCCCGAAGATCTCGGTGTACGGCCCGAGCTGGCGCTTGAGGTTCTTGCGCATCTCCACATCGTCGCCGAAGTTGGCCTTCGACTCAATCCAGCGGATCTTCTGCCCGACGAGGACGATGGGATGGTCGAGCAGCGCGTCGGGGGTCTTCGTGTACTTCCCGCGGAGATCCTTTTCCGTTCGGTATCCGATCCCGTGTTTCTCGAGCCACGTCTGAAGCCGTCCCTCGCCTTTGCGTCCCCGCTCCCGTTGGAGCTCCATCCCGTGAGGCGAGTAGATGAGGTCGGCCTCGAGGAGCCGCTCGACCTCCCGGCGGAGCCGGGCGTCCGGTGCGGTGGCCGGATTAAGGAAAACTCCCCAGATCTTCTTGCGAGGAAGCCCTAGCTCGCCCAGCATCTGCTGGCCCAACAGGACCGGGGGGAACTGCCATTCCCGAGCGATGTCGAGCATCGAGCGGCCGCGCTTCCACTGCGCGGCGAGCCGAGGCATCTGCCGTTTCAGGACGTAGAAGCGGCGAGTGGCGTCGCGGGTGACGCGGTGGGTATGGATGACGAAGAGCAGCTCTTCGTTCCAGTGTTCCTCGTGGGCAATGCGATGCACGTCTTCGTACGTTGCGAGGGCGTCGGAGAGGCGCTGGTAGGTGGCGCGGTCCATGGAGGCGGTCCTGCTAGAACAACGGCCCCCCGAGCGTTCGGTGGGTAAAAGCTTGCGTGACCCTGACGAGGAAGGGGCCGGGTACTGCCGGTCTTCCGCCCGGTGTCGAGAGCTCACTCCCGCCAATCGAGCCCCACCGTGCGCAGAGAAAGCTTCGGGATCGGCGGCATCCGTCGCTTGTGACGGCTTTTTGATACCCGCTCCGCGACCTCGTGAACCTGTGCCTTCGGGAAACCGGTCCGTTCGGCGATCTCGTCCTCCCGGAGGAGCTGCTCCAAACCGAAGAGAATCTGGTCGAGCTCCTCGTACCGTATGCCCAGCTCGTCCTCGTCGGTCTGGCCCTCCCATAGCCCGGCCGTGGGAGCGCGCTCCCGGATCGGTCGCGGAAGTTGGAGCTCGGCCGCCAGGGCACGCACCTCGGTCTTGTAGAGGTCCCCGAGCGGGAGGAGGTCGACCCCCCCGTCCCCGTACTTGGTGAAGTACCCCAGGAGGAGCTCAGACTTGTTGCCGGTCCCAGCCACCAGACGGTGAAGCGGCCGCGCAACGGCATAGTTGAGAATCATTCGGGACCTTGCCTTTACGTTGCCGAGGTCGACCCGGTCCTCGAGCTCGGGAAGGGCCGCCCGAACCGCCGCCTCGATCGGATCGATAAAGATCGTACGGTGTTCGATGCCAAGTTCGTCCGCGTACTGTTCCGTCTCTTTTAGAAGCTCGGGGGGGAACCGGGCGTCCGGCAGCAGGAGACCCATCACCCGTTCCTCCCCGAGCGCATCGCGGGCCAGACGGGCGACGAGCGCGCTATCGATTCCGCCGGAGAGCCCCACGATGACGCCCGAGGCCGGGGCTCGCGCGTGGGCGCGCAGGAACCTTTCGATCGTCTCGGCGGCGTGCGCAGGAAGGCGGGGGACGAGCGAGCTCATGCCTCGACCCCGAGAGGCTCTAAGTCTCGCGTCGCTTGCCAACGACGCTGGCAGGAGCAGACGAGGCCCTCGAGGGGGCCGAATTCCTGGGAGAGGGACGCCTCCTCGATGGCGGCGAGGACCCGCGCATCGCACTCTCCGCAGTTGTGCGGCCCACGCGCTAGCCCGCCCGCGGTGGGGAACGAGACGAGGCGAGACGTCCCGCGACGGGCCGCCCCTTCGCGGAGCGCTTCGACGACCGACCAGAGCCACGGAGGTCGGTACCGCCCGCGGCGGTACAGCCACTCGACCACCGTCCCGTTCTGGATGTGGACCGGGTTCAGGGAGAGGGCGTCGAACCGGGGCGAGGCCTCGCCGATCGATCGCACCACATCGCGGATCGCCTCGGACTCGGTCAAGTACGGCGGCTTCAGGAGAAGATACGCCTTCGCGCGAACGCCGAGCCCACGAACCCGATCGCCGGCTTCGAGGTACTCGCTCGGAGGCGCGTTCTTGTGGACGTACCGGGCGAGGACGTCGGGGTCGGTCGACTCGAGCCCGAGGGCCACCTCGACCTCGCCGGCGAAGTGGTCCCGAAGGGGCCGGAGCGCTTCCGGGGTGGCGAACTCGGGCAGGGTCTCGAAGAGAAGGCGGCGCGCGCGACCCGAGAACGCCCCAACGATTCGAAGGCGGCTCTCCGGATCGACCTCGCGGTCGTCGAGGAAGCTTCCGGAGGTGTAGAGCTTCACATACGGCTCGTCCCGGTACCGTACGAGGGCTCGGTCGAGCTGCTCTCGAAGCTCTTCCGGCGTGGCGGATCGTCCCAGGGTGTCCTTCGCGTAGCCGCACATCGAGCAGCCCTTGAAGTCCGCCCAGTAGCAGCCGCGGGTCTTCAAGATGAGGACAAACGCGCGGACGCGCTCCGCACCGATCGCTTCCTCTTCGACCCACTGGTTCACGTATCGGCGGGCGGACTCGGTGGCGACCGGGTCCGGCCGCCGATCGTGGGCGACCGTGCGGGCGACCGAGCCGCGCATCACGACTCCGCCACGTTGATCTCGACGCGATCCCCGTCGTGGAGCGAGAGCACGTCGCGCAGCCGGTCCGGCGCGATGAACTCGGCCACGTCCTGATAGTGGGTGCGATCCGGATGGATCAAGTGGCACGCCCAACCGTTCATCCGGGCGCCAAAGCACGTCGCGCCCCCGAACGTCCTTCCGCTCGCCTCGAAGCCGTCGATCCGGATTCCGGCCCAGTCGCCCACGAGGCCGACCTTACGAAGTGCCTCGCCCACGACCCGGACGTTGAGCGTTCCCGGGTACGGAGAGTAGCCGAGGCGTTCGGAGAACTGAACGACGTAGCCGGGCTGGCTCAGGTAATAGCGACCCTCGCCCAGCCCCGAGGCGACGGTGCCGGAGAACGACATTTTCGCTGGCCCTTCGAAGATCCTTCGGTACGTACGGTACTCGCTGCGCAAGAGGGTGAGGGCGGCCGGGGTGAGCGCGAGCCGCTGGCG
>JASHWY010000178.1 GCA_030043835.1 Thermoplasmata archaeon | reverse complement strand
ATCCGCAGGAGGGTCGGGGATCCTAAGCTCGCGGACCGTTTGGGAGCAAAGCGGTTCGACGTCGTCCTCTCCGACATGTCCCCGCGCATCAGCGGCGCCTATGCGACGGACCACGCCCGCAGCGTGGAAATCGTGCGCGACGCCTGGCATCTCGCGCGCAGCGTGCTTGAACCGGGGGGCGCGTTCGTCGCGAAGGTCTTCGATGGAGACCTCGTGGCTTCTCTCGAAGCGGAGATCCGTCCGTTCGTCGACCGCCTGAAGCGTACGAAGCCTCCCGCCTCGCGGGAACCGTCGTCCGAGCTATACATCGTCGCGCTCGGATTTCGCGGCCGGGACGCCCACGCCTCGGCCCTGCGGCCTCCGCCGGCGTCCGATATATAGTTTCAGCGAATAGCGCGGGTCCTCCCGTTTTGAGGCCTGGTTACTCGTGATCCGTTTCGGACCTGCGGGAATCCCTCTTTCCTGCAAGGGACGCACTTTGCGGGACGGTATCGCCGACGTCCATCACCTCGGTCTTACCGCGATGGAAGTCCAGTTCATCAAGGTGAATCCGCTCACTCGCCTCGCACTCGACGAAGAGGTGGGAAAGCTCTCCCGGGAGCTCGTCCAGCAGCTCGTCGTGAGCGTCGGACCGTCCGACCATCCTGAGAGCCCACCGCACATCGCCCCGCTTACGACGCCGATCAAGCGCCGGGACTCGATCACGACCCTCACGTGGAGCCTCGCGAAGGACCACGCCGATCTCGAGCAAACGAAGGCGCTCGCTCGGGCTCTCGACACCGACCTTACGCTCCACGCGCCGTACTACGTCGACTTCTTCGGTTCGAGCGATGCGCGCGACCAGTCGACGCGCCAGATCCAGTGGGCCGGGGTCTTGGCGCACGGACTCGGCGCGCGCCTCGCGGTGACCCATCTCGGCTTCTACGGAGGAGGCGATCGCACGGACTCGATCCAACAGCTCACGGAGATCGTCGCCGACCTCGCCGACTGGCTCCAGAAATTCTCGAAGGGGACGGTCCGCCTCGCGATCGAACCGAGCGGCCACCCGGACGTCTTCGGCTCCCGCGAGGAGATCCTCGACTTGGTCCGGCACGTGAAGGGGACGATTCCCGTCCTCAACCTTCCGCATCTCGCGGCTCGGGAGCGCACGTCGTTCGAGGAGGCCGAGTCGCTCGCCCCGGTGGTGAAGGAGTTCGTCTCGGCGACGAACGGTCCGCTCTACCTCAACTTCTCGGGCGTCGAGTTCTACGGGCCGGGCGAGTTCCGCTTGACGCCGATCAAGCGGGGCCTCGTCCGCTTCGACCCGCTCGCCGAGATCCTCGCCGAGAGGGACTACGACGCGACGGTAATCTCGAGTTCGCCTCTCTTAGAGCACGATGCGATGTACATGAAGCTCCTCTACGAACGGGCGCTCACCCGGCGCTGGACGAGACAGCACGCTCCCGCCCCGGCCAAGCCGGCCCCGAAGGAGGCGGCCCCTGCGGTGAGCGCCAAGGGAAAGCCCGCCCCGCCGGTAAAGCCGGCGCGCAAGCCCCCCGCCCGGCCCGCCCGTCGAGTCCCCCCCTCGATCCGGCGGAAGGAGGTGCGATCGCGTGCCCGCACGCGTCGACGATAGCGCCTCGACGTTCGTGCTCGCCCAGCGGTACCTGGCCGAGCGAGTGACCCAAGCTCTCGACCGGATCAACCCGAAGGCGATCACCCGGGCCGTCGATATCCTCGCCGCTGCGCCGCAGCTCTTCGTCTACGGGGCCGGGCGCAGCGGGATCATCGGGCGCGCCTTCGCGATGCGCCTCGTCCAGGCAGGGCTCAGGGCGTACGTGATCGGCGAGAGCGTAACCCCAATCGTCCACCGGGGGGACGCGGTCTTCATCTTCTCGGCGCAGGGCGAGAGCTACTCGAGCATGCAGACCGCCAACATCGTTCGCCGGGAGGGCGCGGAGCTCATCGTCCTGACCGCGCGGGGCTCGTCGAAGATCGCGCACGCCGCGACGCACCTCTTGACGCTCGAGTTCGAAGAAGACGCCGACCGGCCCCGCTTCGCACCGCTCGGGACGCTCTTCGAGGAGGCGAGCCTTCGGCTCACCGACGCGCTCGTCGCGGAACTCATGCGGGCGCGCGACGAGACCGAGGATTCGATGCGGCGGCGCCACGCCATCATGGTCTAACGCCAGCCCTCGGCCGAAACCTTATGGTCGGGTCGAGCTCACCGGCCCTCGTGGCCCGTGACCACGAGCCCGCGGCGCACTCTTTGGTGCCGATCCCGACCCGATTCTTCGTCACCAGCGGCAAGGGGATCAACAAGACGAGCGAACTCAACGCGTTCGACCTCGCCCTCCTTCAGGCGGGGATCGGAGAGCAGAACCTGGTGAGCGTCTCCTCCGTGCTTCCGATCGGCATCCGCCAGATCGAGCGCACGCGGATGGCGCGCGGCGCGATCACGCACGCGGTCCTCTCGCGGTACTCGGGAGGCGAGGGCGAGGTGATCAGCGCCGGGATCGCCTACGGCTTTCGGACCGACAGCCAGGGGGGGTACGTCGCGGAGGGGCACCTTCATGGGACGCAGAAGTCGCTCAAAGAGTTCCTCAAGTGGCGGATGGAGGAGATCGCGCACTTTCGGGGCGTGGAGCTTCGCCGGATCCGGTACCGGACCGAGGAGCTCTCGATCCCGATGGACCACTACGGAGTCTGCGTCGCGGCGTGCGTCTTCCTGCCGTAACCGTACGCCCGGCGCCGCCGCTACAGAAGCTTGCGGAAGAGGAGCTTATCTTCGAGGCTCCCGTCGATCGATAGCTTCCTCGTCACGAGGGCCTTCATCGGACCGATCTCCTTCCTCACGAGGCCGAGGAACGTCGCGGCATCGGTCGTGATGGTGAGGTCCGCCTTGGCGACGTCGGTCGTTCTAAGGTTCGCAAGGCGCCCCTTCGTGAGGTCGACCGCGTAGGTCCCCTCGTCGGTGAGGCGGACCTTGATCGTGCGCTCGACCCCATTCAACTCGTCGGCGACGGCGGGATTCTTCTCGGCGTGGCGGTTGAACCGCTCGACGAGCGAGGCCAACGTCTCTTCCACCGTCATCGCAGGAACTCGTCGAGGGTGCGAGCCGATCGAGCCCGCTTAACCCTTTGCACGGGCGCCCACGTCGCACGGAGCCAGCGCGGTGCGGGCCCGCCCGCCCGGACAACCCGCTCCACGAACTCGCGGGTCGTCGGGTCGGACGGGTAGCCCGAACCGACCTCATCGCCGAGGCGCCGACGGAGGTTACCGAGCGCCCGATCTCGGCGGACCTTCGCCACGATCGACGCGGCGCTCACGACGGGCTCGGTTTCGTCGGCGCGATGGCACGAGACGATCCGGACCGTCCCGCCGGTCATGCCGGTCAGTCGTCGGCCGAACCGCTCGGCGTTGGGGTCGCACGCGTCGACGATGGCCACGTCCGGCTCCACGAGGCGAATCAGCTCGGCGAACGCGGAGAGCTCGAGCTCGTTGAGTCGCCCCCTCGCGACCCACCGGTCGATCGTCCGGGGCGGGAGGTGAATCGACCGCATCTCGCCGACAGTTTGGAGCCCTCGATACACCACGTCGCGCCGGGACGGCGAGAGCTGCTTCGAGTCGCGCACCCCCCGGTCGCGGAGCGAGGAGACGCTCCGCTCGGGCGCGCAGAAGGCACCCACGACGAGCGGGCCGATGACACTACCACGGCCGGCCTCGTCGATCCCGAGCACGCACGGACGATCCGTCGGCTCCGCCCCCGCCCGGGAGAATCGCACCAAGGAGTTAAACCGGACCGACCCATCCGACGGCGATGCCGCTCGATGGTCTCTCGGTTCCGATGGTCACGATATTCGCCGACGACGGTTCCCTGGACCTCGCGCGGAACTCCCGATTCGCTCGGGGACTCTCCGATGCGAAGGTCGACCACCTCTTCGTCCTCGGCTCGCTCGGCGAGTTTCCCTCGGTCACCGACGACGAGCGCACGCGTCTTGTCGAGATGGTGATCGAGAGCGTGACCGGAAAGACCGACGTCTGGGTGGGGTGCGGGGCGCCGTCGACGGCCCGTGCGGTCGCCTACGCGGAGGCGGCCGAGTCGGCCGGAGCCGAGGCGATCGTCGCGGTGCCTCCCTACTACCTTCACCCAACGCCCGCCGCGGTCGAACGGTACTACCGGGCGATCGCCACGGCAGTTTCGATTCCTCTCTTCGCCTACAACATCCCTTCCCTGGTGGGCTATGGGATCACGCCCGGCCTCGTCCATTCGCTCGCGACCGACCACGTCCTCGCGGGCGTCAAGGATACGTCCGGCACGCTCGCAAGCGTCGAGAGCTTTCTCTCGGGGGCACCGGCCGGGCTTGCGGTGTTCCCCGGGGACGACGAGTTCGCCTCCGAGGCGATCGCTAAAGGAGCCGCCGGGGCGGTGATGGGATTGGCAAACATCGCTCCTCGACTGGGGGTCGAGCTCGTGGGTGCCGCACGCGGCGGAGACCGACGCCGGTCGGCTGAGCTCCAAGGGCTCGTCAACGAGCTTGTTAAAGTGTCACGCGCGGGCCCGTTCCCATCGGTCGACAAGTTCCTCGCCCACCGTCTCCGGGGGGCCGAGGTGGGCTATCGTTCGCCGTACGACCCGCTCTCCCCCGACGAGGAGCGTGCCGTCCTCGCGAAGCTCGCTCCGCTGGAGGAACGGCTCCGACCCTTCCTGGGGAAGTGACCGTGCGCGCGGTGGTCGTCCACCCGCCTGCCGTCGGGGTCGAACTCGCCGACGTGCCGCTGCCGACGCGCTCCGTGGGTGAGATCCGGGTCCGTGTCCTCGAGTGCGGAGTATGCGGCACCGATCACGACATCGTGGGCGGCAAGTACGGGCGAGCGCCGGAGGGAGCGTCGTACCTCATCCTCGGTCACGAGAACCTGGGGGTCGTGCTTGAGGGAGACCCCGCGGTCGTGGGCTTCTCACCGGGAGACCTCGTCGTGGCGACGGTGCGACGCGGGTGCGGTCGCTGTCGGTTCTGCTTTGCGAACCGTTCGGACTTCTGTGAGTCCGGCGGGTACACCGAACGAGGGATCGTCGGCGCCCATGGCTTCATGGCCGAACAGTACACCGACGTCCCCGAATACCTCGTCCGCGTCGACCCGGCCCTCCGGGACGTCGCGGTCCTCTTAGAACCGCTTAGCGTCGTGGAGAAGGCGATCTTCCAAGGTCAGCGGGTGCTCAACCGAAAGGAACCCACTCCCGGCCATCCCCCCACGGGGTCCCCTTCTGCGCTCGTTGCGGGAACGGGAGCGATCGGCATGCTGGCCGCGTTCGTCCTTAGGGTCCGCGGCTATGAGGTGGTGGCGATCGACCGGCACGACGACACGACCCCGGCGGGCCGCCTTCTGAAGCGGATCGGAGCGACCCACGTGAACGCGGCCGCTGGGCTCGCCGTGCTCGGGGAGCAGGGGTTCGACCTCGTGATCGAGGCGACGGGCTCGGTCTCGCTCGACTTCGGTCTCGCGAACGTGCTCGGGCCGAACGGGGTCCTCGTCCTGACGGGGATCCCCGACGCGTCCGTTCCCCCGACGACCGTCGCCGCCGGCGCCCTGTGGCGGGAGGTCGTGCTTGGCAACCGGGCGATCGTGGGGTCCGTCAACGCGAATCGCACGTACTTCGAGTCGGGCCTCCGCGACATGACGGTCTTCCAAGAGAAGTGGCCCGGCGCGCTCGCCGGGGTCATCTCGCTCCGCCGCCCGCTCGCCGAGGTCGCCGACGCCGTATTGGAGCACGTGGGAGGGTCGATCAAGACTGTCCTCGAGGTCACACCGCCGCGCACCAGCGCGCCGTCCGCCGGATAAACGTCAAATACGCTACCCCGCTCGCAGCGCACCTCGGACGGTCGTCATGGGAATCTGGCAGGGTCGCTCGCGGCGTAAGCGCACGGGGGGCCGGCTCCGGCCCATCCGCAAGAAGCGACGCTTCGAGATCGCCCGCGAGCTCCAGCTGGCGACGATCGGCAGCGGGACGGTCAAAAAGTACCGCGTTCGCGGCAAGAACCGAAAGCTACGGATCCTCACCGCTCAGACGATCAACGTCTTCGACCCGGCGACCCAGAAGATGCAGTCGGCGAAGGTGATCACGGTCCGGGAGAACCCGGCGAACCCCAACTACGTCCAACGGAACATCATCACGAAGGGGGCGATCCTCGAGACCGACGTGGGCCTCGTGCGCGTCCGCTCCCGACCGGGCCAGGACGGCGTTTTGAACGGGGTCCGCCTCGCCGCGCCGCCGGCCTCGGCGTAACGCGAAGGCCGGTCCGGCCGATGCCCGACCATTTCTACGTGTACCCGGCCTACTTAGGCGCCGGGCTCTCCCGCCGCGGAGGACGAAGACTTTCCGCCCCTCAGGCGATCCCCGACGTCACGATCGAGGAGATCGCGGCCGCGACGAAGCGTCTCGGGCTCAAGGCCGAGATCGAGGCCGACAAGCACTACCCCCGCCAGGCGTTCGTCTACGGAGGTCGCGTCAAGGTGACGAAGAAGGCTGGCACGACCAAGGCGAAATTCCTGAAAGCGCTCGCGACCGAGCTTAACCGCCAGCGAACCTCCTCCGGAAAGCGATAATGGAAGAGCCCGGCACGGTCTACTTCACCGGCACCGCCGGCGCCGGAAAGACGACGTTCGTCCGCGCCTTCGGGGAGTGGCTGCGCCACGCCGGCTACGACGCGACGCTCGTGAACCTCGACCCGGGCAGCGAGGCGACGGACTGGGAGCCGGACGTCGACATCAAGGAGTGGGTTCGGCTCCAAGACCTCCAGGATGAGTACGGACTCGGGCCGAACGGCGCCCAGGTCGCGGCGGCCGACTTGATCGCCCTCAAGATCTTCGAGGTGAAGCAGGCGATCCAGGAGCTGAAGACGGACTACGTGCTCATCGATACGCCGGGGCAGATCGAGCTGTTCGCGTTCCGCGAGTCGTCGAAAGCGATCGTCGACGCGTTGAGCGGGGACCGCTCCTTGATCGCGTTCCTCTTCGACCCCGCCCTCGCGCGGACCCCCTCCGGCTTCGTCTCGCTCCTCATGCTGAGCGCGACGGTCGAGTTCCGGTTCCGGCTCCCCATGTCGAACCTCCTCTCCAAAGTTGACGTCCTACCTCCCGAGCAGCTCGCCGAGATCGCGGCGTGGTCGGACGACCCAAGCCAGCTCTACGAAGCGGTGACGAGGGACGCTCCGACCCCCGACACGCAGCTCTCGACGGAACTGTTCCGGGCGATCGAGGGGATGGGCCCGCTCACCGGCCTTCTGCAGACCTCGGCGAAGGAGGGGACCGGCCTCGAGGCCTTCTATCACGCTTGCCAGACCGTCTTCGCGGGCGGCGAGGATTTAGAACCGTCGCACGCGCCGTCGAGCGACTGACGCGGCCTACTCTTCAGTGAAGAAGAGCCCCATCCCAGCGGACGCGGCTTCCTCCTCGTCCTTGAACTTCCGGTAGAGGAGATCGGCGTCGGCGGGCGGAAGCCGAGTCCCTACCGGCGCGAGGAGCTCCTCGGCCCGGTGGACCGCGTCGCCCGCCCCCTCGATCAGCACGTAGACCGTGTCGGCCGGTCCCCCGAGCACGGCGGCCTCACGGACCGTCTGGCTCTGCCGGGAGACCTGGTCGTCCCTAAGGACCGCGTCGAGCTCGGTGCGCTTCGACGCCGGGATCGCGAAGATCGTCCACGCCATGCGGCCGGGCGACTGCGCCCGCCTATTTGGGCGTTCTGCGACGGAGAGACCGCGGGCGAAGCGAGATGAGCGATGCGGCGCTCCACCGGGCGTGTACGCCTCGACGACCGAGGCTCCCGTCCTCCTCCTTGGTTCCGCCCACGTGGTCGACCTCTCGGAGCCGCTCCGTAAGGTTCTGGGCGAGCGGGTCCTCGATGGGGTCGCGGTCGAGCTCGATCCCGAGCGGGCCGCGGCGCTCTTCGCCCCGGCGCGGACGCGCGGTCATCGATCGGGAGCCCCGTTGCTCGCCCGGCTCTGGGGAATGATCCAGCGGCGCCTCGGAGCCGACATCGGAGGGGGGCCGCCGGGAGCCGAGATGAAGGTCGCGGCGATGGTCGCCCGCGACCGAGAGCTTCCGGTCTTCCTCATCGACGACCCGATCCGCCTCACGCTCATGAACCTCATGCGATCGCTTCCGGTCAAGGAGCGGGTGGTCCTCTTGACGAGCTCGATCGTCGGTCTGTTCGTTCCGTCTCGGGTCGTCTCGCGCGAGATGGACCGGTACGCGGAGGCTCCCGAAGCGTTCACGGCCGAACTGAGGCGGACCAGCCCGACGCTCGCGCGCGTCCTCGTCGACGACCGGAACGAGCACATGGCCGACCGGCTCACGGAGCTGAGGAGGAGGGGGTTCGGTCGCCTCGCGGTCGTGGTCGGCGACGCCCACCTGGTGGGCCTCGCGGCGGCGCTCAAGCGGCGGGGAGTGCCGGTCGAGTCCA
>JASHWY010000177.1 GCA_030043835.1 Thermoplasmata archaeon | reverse complement strand
CGTGCGGTTCGCCGAGGCGACCGGACTCTTCATCGACCCCATGAAGGTCCGCAGCGCGCTTTCTCACGTCCGCTGGCGCGGTCGCCTCGAGCGGATCGAGCGTCGCCCCGAGCTCTACTACGACGTCGCTCACACCCCCGAGAGCGCCCGCGCCGTCGCCCAGAGCCTCGCGGAGATCTCCCCGCTCACCGACCCGGCTGGGAACGCGATCGTCTTCGGGATCCTGCGCGGGAAGAACGTCGGCGAGATCCTGGAGGCCCTCTCCCCGCTCGCGACGACGATCGTGGTCGTGCCCGTCCGCTCCGAGCGAGGCGCCCGGCCGTCCGAGCTGAGGCTCGCCGCCGTCGGACGGTTCCCACGCGTCGTGGAGGCGCCCTCGGTCGAGCAGGGCCTGCGTGTCGCCCGCGCGGCGACCCACCCGGACGGCTTCACGCTCGTCGTCGGGAGCGACTACCTGATCGGAGAGCTCCTGAGGGAGGCGGGCGAGGGTCGCGACGAGCCCGACCTCTCGGACCCGGGTATCGAGACGGTCAAGGCCCCGGCGGGACGAAGACCGTGACCTCCCGACCGGCGCGGGCCCCATTCGATTGGGAGCTTGTCCTCGACCGGCTGTCGACCTTCTATCACACCGGGGACTGGAGAAGGCCCTACCTGAGGGACCACGCCGAGAACCCGTTCCAGGTCCTGATCGGTACGATTCTATCCCAGCGGACCCGCGACGCGAACACGGACGCGGCGAGCGCTCGCCTCTTCGCTCGCTTCCCCGACGTGTCGAGCCTCGCCCGGGCGAGCCCCAACGAGATCGAGCCTCTCATCCGAGCGACCGGTTTCTATCGCACGAAGGCGAGGACGATCCGAGCGTGCGCGCAGGCGATCCGGGATCGTTTCGGGGGCGTGGTCCCGCACGACGTTGCGTCGCTGAGGAGCCTCCCGGGGGTCGGACCGAAGACCGCGAACTGCGTCCTTGTCTTCGGCTACGGGATCCCCGCGATCCCGGTCGACACCCACGTTCATCGGATCGCGAACCGGCTCGGCGTCGTCCGGACCCGCACGCCCGAGGAGACCGAGGCGAGGCTCCAAGCGATCGTCGACCGCCGTTACTGGATCCCGCTCAATCCGCTCCTGGTCCAGCACGGCCAGAACCTCTGCCGCCCGATCGGTCCTCGTTGCCCGGAATGCCCGATCGAGGAGGTGTGCGCTACCGGCCGGGCGTTAAAGGAAGGTCGGGCCCCGCCGCGCCCGGCCGACCGACCGCGTCCGCGCGGGGGGTCGCAGGAAGCGCGACGAGGGCGAGCAACGTTACCAGCATCAGGAGTACGAGGACCTCCCAACCGACCGCGTACGAGGTCGCCGCGACGATTCCCCCGAAGAGGAACAGCACGACGGCCCCGCCCGCAAGCTGGATCGAGTTAAGGAGCCCGATCGCGAGGGGCACCTCGGTGCTCGGGACCTCTCGCCAGAAGTGCGGCAGCACGTACATGACCGCGTAGATGAAGCCGTACGCGAACGAGAAGACGATGCCGATCGCGACGGCCGTGTAGAGCCCGGCGAACGGCAGCGCGGCGAGCACGATCGCTCCGAGAACGGTCGCGACGACGAACTGGGTCCGGTGGTTCTTGAACCGCTCGGCGATCGGCCCGCCGACGGGACCGCCAAAGAGGCTCGGCAGCACGAACATCGTCCCCACCGCGCCGGCGAGGGCGAGCGACCAGCCTTTGACGACCTCGCCCCACGGCACGATGAATTGGCCGGTCGCGAACGACGCCCCTTCGAGACCGATGAAGGCGAATCCGACCGCCCAGACGCCACGGTAGCGCAAGGCGGCGGGAAGCCCCGGTGCGGGCCGCTCCACCGGGGGACGGCCGGCGCGGCGGGGGATCGCCACGACGGCGAGGAGCGCGAGGACCCCAAGGACGGCGCCGCCGAGGACCAGCGAATTCCTCCATCCGATGGGCGGGATCAGAAGGGAGGTTCCGAGGACACCCAGCGCGGAGCCGAGACTAAAGGCCGTGGTGAACGTCCCGACCGGAAGCCCCCGCCGCCCGGGCGGGTAGAGGCTCCCGACGAGACCGATCGCCGGCGAGAAGAAGAGGGCCGCTCCCACCCCGGCGGCGAGCCGGGAGATGAGCAGCCATGCGAACGAGGGGCTGAGGCCGCTCGCGATGCCCCCGAGAGCGAGAAGTCCCGCACCGGCAATGGAGATGGTCCTCGTTCCGAACCGTCGCGCGAGGTGGCCGGCGGGGACCTGGAACAGACCGGCTCCTACGAGGAATAGGCCGGTGAGAAGGCCGAACGCCGCCGGTCCGACCGAGAATGCCGCCCCAATCGGCGTCAACGCGGGGCCCACGTCGAACCAATTGTATGCATAGACGACCCGCAGCGCGATCAACACGATCGTCGCGCGCAGAACCGCTGAACGGCTGAGCCCGCCGACCTCCGACCCGTTCGCCACCGATCCGCCCGTTCCTCGTGGTCCGGCCCGGCTCTCCCCAAGCCGAGCCCGAGCCCAATTCGCCCAAACCGTTTAAACGCCGCTGGGCGTCGGCGACCGACCATGGACGCGGCCGAGTACGACCTCCCGTTCTTTCACCGGGCCGGCTTCCATCGTCGCAGCTGCGTCGTCTGCCACTCGGCGTTCTGGGCTCTCGGCGACCACGATCGATGCCAGGAGGCACCGTGCCGCGAGTATGGGTTCATCGGCCACCCGATCTTCGCGCGTCCGTACTCGCTCGACGCGATGCGCGAGCTCTACCTCGGGTTCTTCGAACGCCGCGGGCACGCCCGGATCCGCCGGTATCCCACGGTCGCGCGATGGCGCAACGACGTCTTCTTCGTCCAGGCGTCGGTCTACGATTTCCAGCCGTGGGTCACGAGCGGCGCGATCCCTCCGCCCGCGAACCCCCTCACGATCAGCCAACCGTGCCTTCGGTTCAACGACATCGACGAGGTCGGGCGGAGCGGTCGTCACTTCACGCTGTTCGAGATGCTGGCGCACCACGCGTTCAACCGGCCCGGCCACGAGATCTACTTCAAGGACCGGTGCACGGAGCTCTGCCACGAGCTCCTGACCCAAGACCTGGGCCTCGATCCCCTCACGGTCACCTACAAGGAGGAGGTCTGGGAAGGGGGAGGGAACCTCGGCCCCTCGCTCAGCGTCGGGGCCGCCGGTCTCGAGCTCGCGACGCTCGTGTTCATGGAGTACACCCGCGACGGCGACGCGCTCAAGCCGATGCCGCTCACGGTCGTCGACACCGGCTATGGGCTCGAACGGTTCACCTGGGCGAGCCAGGGAACCCGCTCGGCGTACGAAGCCGTCTTCGGGGAGACGTTCGAGGAGATGCGTCGAACGTTCCCTCCCACCGAGACCGCGATCCTCCTTGACCACGCTCGAGCGCTCAACTTCATGCTCACGGACGGGATCGTTCCGTCGAACAGCAAGGGCGGTTACTTCGCACGCCTCCTCCTCCGCCGCGCGTTACGGATCCTGGAGAAGACGCCGGAATCGCCGGAGCTTATCGCCATTCTCGACCGTTCGTCGCGGGAGCTCGCCCGAACCTTCCCCGAGATCGGGGAGAACCGCGAGGACCTCCACCGGGTCGTCCGCGCCGAGATCGACCGGTTCCACGAGGCGGTCGAGCGGGCCCGCCAGACGATCCGTCGCTATGACGAGAAGGTCCGCGCGACGGGGGGCCGCGTGACCGTCGAAGACCTCCTCACGTGGTACGACTCGCTCGGGGTTCCCCCGGACCTCGCCGTCGAGGAGCTCCAACACCGGCCCGCGATCCCGGCCGACTTCTATAAGCAGGTCGCCGCGCGGCACGAGGGAGAGAAGCCGACCACCGACTACGTGGAGGTGACCGAGGGGCTTCCCGAGGTTCCCGCGGGTGTCCCGGCCACGGAGGCGCTCTATTTTCTCGACCCGTACACGGTCGCCTTCGATGCCCACGTCGCGTGGGCGAAGGGCCGGTACGTCGCGCTCGATCGAACCTACTTCTATCCGACGGGCGGGGGCCAGGCGACCGACCGAGGGAACCTCGGGGATCTCGAAGTCACTGACGTCGAGCGCACGGGACCGATCATCCTCCATCATCTCGAGCGCGACGCCCCGTGGCAGGTCGGCGACCGAGTTCATGGTCGGATCGATGCGGCACGACGAACCCAGTTGATGCAGCACCACACGGCGACCCATCTCCTCAACGGGGCGCTCCGCGAGCAGTTGGGACCCCACGTCTGGCAGGCGGGCGCGTACAAGGGGACCGAGTCGGCTCGCATCGACGTGACGCACTACCGGGCCTTGACGAAAGAGGAGCTCCACAAGGTGGAGCGGCGCGTCAATCAGATCGTCCGCGAGGACCGTCCCGTGAAAAGCTACTTCGAGTCGCGCGGTGAGGCCGAGCGTCGCTTTGGCTTCACGCTGTACCAGGGGGGCGCGGTCCCGGGCCGCGAGCTTCGGGTCGTCGAGATCGAGGGGTTCGACGTGGAGGCGTGCGGAGGGACCCACTGCACGCACACGAGCGAGGTCGGAGCCATCGCGATTCTCGACGAGGAGCGCATTCAGGACGGTGTGGTGCGACTTACGTTCGCGAGCGGCGAGCGGGCCCTCGACCTGCGCGAGGAGCACGAGGAGATCCTCCGCGAGGCAGCCCGCCGGCTCGGGGTTCCCGTTGCGAAGCTCCCCGAAGGGATCGACAAGCTGCTCGAAGAGATCGAGGAGAGCCGCCGGGCGTCCCGCGGCCGACGGCGGGAGGACTTGGGCGCGACCGCAGCGAAGCTTCTCTCCGAGGCGTCCCAACGCGTCGGCGCCGTCACGATCGTCGTCGCCTCCACCGATCTCGACCGGCATGGGCTTATGGAGCTCTCTCGCCTCCTGACGAAAGAGCCCAACCACGTCGCGGTGCTGGCGAGCGAACGCGACGGTCGGGGGACGCTCTTTGTCGGGTCGACATCGGCCCGTGTGGCGGCGAGCGCGCTCGTGGAAGCCGCCCGCCCCTCGTTCGAAGGAAAGGGCGGCGGCAACCCTGCCGCGGCCACCGCGGTAGGGGAGCCGGGGGCGGCGCTCGCGGCGGCGCTCAACGCGGCGGCGAAGGAAGCCCGTAGGGCCGCGAAGCGATGACGCGGAGGAGGTCGGCCTACGAGACGAAAGCTTTACTTTCCGATAGCGCCCATCATAGCCCGGGATTCATAATGGCACGGCGGAATCCGTGTTTCTCCGTTCGACCGCCTCCCCCGAAGGTACCGTGACCGCGAGCAACGGGAGCACCGTGGGAGGAATCCCCCCCGAGGTCGTTGCGTTCTTGAGCGGAAAGGGCGGCCGGTCCCTCATCATCAAGGGCGGTGCCGGTACCGGAAAGACGACCTTCGGCCTCGAGCTCCTCGAGCGCGTCGGGCAGCCGAACCGCTCCTACTACCTCTCGACGCGCATCGGCGACGAGGCCCTCTACCGGCAATTCCCGTGGCTCAAGACGGCCGAGATGCGGTCCCGGGTCCTGGACGCCGCCAAGCTGTTCCTCGACGCGGTGGCTCCGGCCGGCTCGAGACGGGAGCCCGAGCTTCCGGAGTCCCAGCAGAGGAAGATCCGGGCCGGCCGCGAGGTGCTGGGGAGCTTCGGACAAGAACGGGGCCCACCGACCCGCGTCGACCGCTCCCACCTCCAGGCCCTCTTAAAGCGGAGCCCGATGCCGGAAGTCGAGAACGTCTACGACCGGATCGAGAGGAACCTTCCGGAGAAGTCGCTCCTCGTCATCGACTCGCTCGAAGGGGTGACCCACAAGTACGGTCTCGAGATGGAAGAGTTCGTCATGGCGCTTCAGAAGGACCTCGTGGAGGGGTCGAACTCGGAGGTCGTGATGATCTTAGAAAAGCCGGAGGCGGGCGGAATCGAGTACCTCGTCGACGGCCTCATCTCGATCCAGCGCGAGGAGCTCGACGAGCGTCGGGTCCGCCACGTTCGCTTAGAAAAGCTCCGTGCGACGAACATCGGGCAGGCCCGCTACGCGGTCACGCTCGACGGGGGTCGGTTCTCGGCCCTCGGTACGGGCCCCCGGGGAATCCCCACCACCACCGGGGCCTGGAAGCCGTTCCCCGACCCGGAGCGGTACTACTCGACAGGAATCCCGGACTTCGACACCCTCTTGGGCGGAGGGTTCCGCCGTGGGAGCTTCAACGCCTTCGAGGTCGACGTGAACGTCGGAATCGACGACTACTACATGCTCTTCATGCCGACGTTCTTGAACTTCTTGAGCCAAGGCCGGGGGATGATCGCGGTCCTCGCAGCGGGCGAGTCCCCGGACAAGCTGCGGGACGCCCTCGTGCGGCACATCTCCCCGAACCAGTTCGACACCCGCGTGAGGATCGCCGACTACACCGCGCAGGAGACCGAAGACCCCTACATCCTCCCGATGGCCCGCTACAACCGCGAGGAGGCGATCAAAGCGATGGTCTCGGCCGAGAAGGCCGTCGCGGGCCCCGACCGTAAGCCGTTCATGGAGTACACGGCGTTCGACACCTTCGAGAGCTTGATGGGCGACCAGGTCGCGATCCGGATGTACTTCCAGGGCGTCTCCCGGACGAAGCACGTCGGGAACCTGGGGATCGGGCTCTTGAAGCCGGGGCTTCTCGTCTCGAGCGAGATCTTGAACATGATGGACACGTACTTCCGGATCATCAACATCGATAGCGCGCCGTGCATCTACGGGATCCGGCCCCGAACGACGATCTACTCGATCAGCGCGGACCCCGAGAAGGGCCTGCCGCTCGCGGTGCTCACGCCCGTGGTCTAACGCGGACCTACGCTCCGAGACGGAGCACGAACTCGGCGACGAGATAGAGCGCGACCGCCGGGACGAGCATCATCGCGAGGTCGTCGTCGATGAAGCGGATCGTCGGCCCCTCGACGGCGATCGCGAGGACCGCAGCGAGAGCGGCGAGACCGAGGGAGTCGACGACCGGCCAGCCCCCGACCGCCCAAAGGCCCGCGAAGGCGAGCCCCGCGTAGAAGGCCAGAGGGACCCACGGGGCGAGAGCGCGATGGGTTACGCTCGCCCGCAGCTCGCCGGCGACGGGGTCGACGAGCGAGGTCCCGAGGATCACCGCGGCTCCGATCGGCTCGGGGAAGAGAAGGAGCGCGACAACGATCGCGATGCTGTAGAGGGCAAAGCTTCCGACCCGATGAGCCTCGTACGACCGGATCGTCGGGAGCTCGACGCCCAAAAGATGCCGAAGGACTTCGATGAGGAGCACCGCGCCGAGAAGCCCCAGAAGGACCCACTCCTTGGGGGCGATGAGGAAGAAGTTCGTCGGGAGGACGTAGTAGATGAGCGCGGCGGCGCCGAAGCCGTGGAGGATCCGTCGCCACGCCCGGTCCCCGAGCGCTTCGTCCCCGCCGAGACGGCGCCCGAGCCACCGGCGGAACCGGCCGTGACGGTGGAGCCGGAGATCCATCCGGGGCCGGGAGTCGTTACGCGGGGTATGAAGGTACGGGCCGGCCCGCCGCGAAAGGTTTTCTTGCGTCCGGCCTCGCCACGAGCGTGAAGGTCACGGTGCTGGTCGGCAGTCGGTCGGACCTCGAGCTTGCCGAGAAAGTGCGCGAGCGGCTCACCGAGTTTCGCGTGCCGTGCGACGTCCAGGTCGCATCGGCGCACCGGAACCCCGACAAGGTCGACCGCATCGTGCGAGACCCGGAGACCGACGTCTTCGTGGCGATGGCCGGCCTCTCGGCGGCCCTCCCGGGGGTCGTCGCCGCCCGCACGCTGAAGCCGGTGATCGGCGTGCCGCTCTACCGGGGGCTCGGCCTCGATAGCCTCCTCTCGGTGGTCCAGATGCCCCCCGGGATCCCCGTCGCCGCGGTCGGGCTGGACGCCGCCGAGAACGCCGCCCTCCTCGCCACCGAGATGCTCGCGCTCAAGTATCCGAAGCTCAACTCCGCCCTTGAGAAGTACCGCGCGCGGTGGCGCGAGGAGCCCTCGGCCGGGGGCGGTCCGGCGCCGTGATCGACCCGGCAACGTTCTGCGGCGACGCGGAAGAAAAGCTCCGTGCCGAGGTCCCGGGCCGCGCGATCGTGGCGGCGTCCGGGGGCATCGACAGCACGACGGTCGCGCTGCTCGCGGAACGGGCGCTCGGGGAGCGGGCCCGCTCGATCTTCGTCGACACCGGACTCCTCCGCGCCCACGAGGTGGACAAGGTCTCCGCGTTCTTCCGCGAAAGCGGCCTCCACTTCGAGGTGCTCTCGGCGTCGGACCGGTTTTTCGCGGCCCTTGACGGCGTCTCGGAGCCGGAGGAGAAGCGACGGCGGATCGGAGAGACGTTCATCCGCCTCTTTGAGGCCGAGGCGGAGCGGTTCGGGACCGACCGGCTCATCCAGGGGACGATCGCCCCGGACTGGATCGAGAGCGGGGGCTCGCTCCGCGACACGATCAAGACCCACCACAACGTGGGCGGGATCCCCGAGGATAGCCGTCTCGTCCTCGTCGAACCCCTCCGAGACCTCTACAAGGACGAGGTTCGCGCCGTCGCGCGCTTCCTGGGGATCCCGTCGGCCGAACGACAGCCGTTCCCCGGGCCCGGCCTCGCGGTCCGGGTCAACGGACCGGTCACGCCGGATCGCGTGCGCCGGGCCCGCGTCGCGAACGCGATCGTCGAAGAAGAGGTCGAGCGCGCCGTCGCCACGGGGGAGATGAAGCGACCGTGGCAGTACTTCGCGGTCCTGCTCCCGGTACGGACGGTCGGGGTCACCGGCGACAATCGGGTCTACGGGGAGGCGGTGAGCGTTAGGATCGTCGATTCGCTCGATGCGATGACGGCCGTGGCGATGGACGTGCCGCGGCCCGTGCTCTCCCGGATCGCCGAGCGGATCACCC
Organism: Thermoplasmata archaeon; assembly: GCA_030043835.1. GTDB lineage: Archaea > Thermoplasmatota > Thermoplasmata > Lutacidiplasmatales > UBA184 > Lutacidiplasma. The sequence continues at coordinate 4,294 of JASHWY010000177.1, read as the reverse complement.
GAGAGCTCACTCAGGAGGTCGTCCGGGTGCTCTACGATGTGACGGACAAACCCCCCGCGACGATCGAGTGGGAATAGCGAGCGTTCCGCCGCGAGCCGAAGAGCCTATCCCGCCGCGGGCATCGCGGGGAGGGACCCGATGACCGAATCGACCCCAGCGATGCGTTCGATTCGGATCCCGGAGGAGGTCGCCCGAGCGGTCGAGGCTCGCATGAAGGGTTCCTCGTTCGAGTCGGTCGACGCGTTCGTTGCGTTCGTCCTGGCGCGTCTCGCCGAGGAGCCCGGTGCGGGATCGTTCAGCGAGGAAGACGAGCGCCAGCTCAAGGAGAAGCTCCGGTCGCTCGGTTACATCGACTGAAGGGTGACGAAGTTCGATCGCGGGGTGGCCCTCTCCGTGTCGGTGGTTCGAGCCCCCTCCCGCCCCACCGTGGGTCCGCTTAATCGCCGTCCTTTACGGTCGGCGGACCATCAACGGTTAAGCGGTCCCGAAGGTTGTTCGCCACCGTGCTGACCTGCCCCTTCTGCGGCGCTCCCGACACCGACCGGATCGAGGTTGAGGGCCGCCGGTTCATCGTCTTTCGCTGCATGTTCACGCCTCGGGTCGACCCCGGACTCTCCGACGAGGAGGTCGCCGAACGGCTCCGCGCCACCTTCGGGCCGGACGGTCGATCGTTCTTCCGGGGCACGTGCGACGCGCTCCACGTGTACGTGACGAAGGGCGAGGGCGCGAAGATCCTAACGGCCCCGGCGGGCGGGCGCTCGGATCATCCGATCCCGTAGCGCTCGGCAAAGCGCGGGGCGATGAGGGCTCCCACCCAGACGATCTCCGCGCCCAGGACGCTCACGAACGACACCGCGAACGCGAGACCGAAGACGACGGGCGTGACCAGGCCGCGCAGGCGGTAGTATCGGATGAGACGGTCGTCGAGCTCCGGGTCGACGAGCTGGTGGTGGTAGGTGGCGTACCCCCAGAGCGCCCCCGCCGTGAGCCCCGTGATCGCCTGCGTCGCGGAGAAGAGAGCGACCGCGACCTGGGTTTCGGAGTACAGCGAATAGACGGTGAGCACGAACGGCATCACCGCGATCTCGAGGAGGAGGGCCATGTTGATGCCGATCAGAACGCCGGTGTACCGCCGAATGTAGCTGAAGGTGCGATGATGGACGACCCACCAGGTCGCGATCATGAAGAACGCGAAGGCGTAACCGAGGAACGCCGGATAGTCGCGCTGGAGCGCTCTTCCGAGGTGGCCGGAGAGCTCGCTGCTCGTGAGCCCCGAGGGAAAGCTCGGCACCGCGAGGGAGAGCACGAGGAGCGTCAGCGCGAAAGCGAAGACCCCGTCGCTGAGCGAGATGATCCGACTCAAGTCCCCGCCGGGCGGTATCTGGCGCGGGTAGAACCGATCCGCGAGAGGCTTCTCGGGCGGCGGTCCCTCGGCCACGCGGGCGGGACACGGCCCCGCTACTTGTAGCCTCGGCTATCTCGGCGATGGCGGGCTCCGCCGACGTCCGGTCCTTCGCCTGGGAAGGTCCTCCGCGTCGGCCTCGATCTCGATGCGCATGGCCGGGTCCACGAACGCGCTCACCGCGACGAGGGTCATCGTGGGTTGGATCGGTCGGAACCGCTCGCCGATCGCGCGAGCGATCGCGTCGAAATCCTCGATCCGCCGCACGAAGACACGGAGGCGTACGATCGCCTCCCGCGACGAGCCGAGCGCAGCGAGGGCTCGATCGACGTTGTCGAGCGCCTGAACGGTCTGGCGGAAGGGATCGTCACGGCCGACGAGATGGCCTCGGGCGTCGGTCGCGGTCGTTCCCGATACGAACACGCGCGAACCTACGCGAAGCGCACGGGAGTAACCGACCTTCGGCTCCCATGGGGTGCCGCTCGCGTAGCGGAGCCGGCCGTCTCGGCCCCGGCCGCTACGCGACGGCGCGTGCGCCGATCTTCGCGACCGCGGCATCGGTAGGTACGAGGTGTCGGGGGAGCCCTAGCTCTTCGGGAGAGGCGCCGAGCGCGAGCCCGACGACCTGGGGGAGGTGGAAGACCGGCAGGTCGAGCGGATGGCCGACGGTCTTCGCGGCCTGGTTCTGGAACGAGTCGAGCGAGATGTGGCAGAGCGGGCAGGGGGTCGCCATCGCGTCCGCCCCGTGCGCCTTCGCGTCGTCGATCTGGCGCCCCGCGACCCGTTGGGCCGTCTCCGCCTTCACGAACTGGATCGGGAAGCCGCAGCACATAACGCGACCGCGGTAGTAGACGGGCGTCGCGCCGAGCGCCGCGAGGAGGTCCTCAAAGGAGTGCGGCTCCTCGCCGCTCTCCCAGTTCATCTCGTCCGCGGGTCGAAGAAGGTGGCAACCGTAGAACGCCCCCACGTTGAGGCCGTTCAACGGACGGACGACCTTCGCCTTGACGGCAGGAAGCCCGACGTCCTCGGTGAGGACCCTCAGGAGGTGCTTCACCGTCACCGTTCCTCGATACTCGATCCCGAGAGGTTTCAGGGCGCCGTCGACGCGGGCCTTCACCTGAGGGTCCTTCATCCGAACGTTGGCGAGCGTGAGCATCCCCTGACAGGTGGAGCAGATCGTGAGGAGGTCGAGGCCCGCGCGTTCCGCGATGGCGAGGTTGCGGGCGTTGAGCGCGATGTTGAGTACTTCGTTCGCTTCGTCGAGGAACCCCGACCCGCAGCACGAGAACGTCGGGAACTCTGCGAGCTCGATCCCGAGCGCCCGACAGACCCAGCGCGTCGCGAGGTCGAGCTCCTTTCCCGTTTCTTGGGCGACGCACCCCGGGTAGTAGGCGAGCTTCATGCGTCGCCCTCGGGCTTCGGGTCGAGCGCCTCGTAGATCTTCTCGACCTCGTCCATCCCCTCGATCGGGCGGGGCGCCCTCATGATCTCGGGTTTCTTCCTCCAGATCCGGATCCCCTGTCCGATCTGGCCCATCACGCCGCTCACGCCGGACGTCTGACGGACGAGCTTAAACTCGTTCAAGAGCCCGCGCTCACGGATGTTCTCCTTGAAGCCGATCGCATGGCGGGACCCGTGCTCCGTACCGCCTTGCGCGGCGATCGCGAGCTCCTTCAAGTCTCGGATCCGCTCCGACGGTCGGACGTCCTTCGGGCACGCCTCGGTGCAGAGGTGGCAACGTAGGCAGAGCCAGAGGCCGTTCGGCTGGATGCGGACGAGGCGGTCCTGCTGGGCGTGGTCCCGGGGGTCGACGACGAACCGGTAGAGCTTGGCGAGCGCCATCGGCCCGGGGAACTCCGGATCGGCCGACACGGCGGGACACGCCGAATAGCACGCCGCGCACGCAATGCACCGGGGGGTCTCCTTGAACCGATCGACCTCCGCCGGGGTCATCGGGTTCGCGACTCCGTCGGGCATGGGATGTCGGGCGTCGAGGACCAGGTGGGGTTCGATCGCGTCGTAGCGCTGCCAGAACGGCTGCTGGTCGACCACGAGATCGCGGAGGATCGGCTGGTTCAGCATCGGCTCGATCACGATGCGGCCGTGGCGGGCCATCTCGGGACCGATGTGGGTCTCGCACGCGAGCCGGCTCTTCGCGTTCACCTGCATCGCGCAGGATCCGCAGATCGCGCTGCGGCACGAGTAGCGCAGCGTGAGCGTGGGGTCGATCTCGTCCCGGATCCGAAGCAACGCCGTGAGAACCGGCGTGTGCGGAGCGAGGCTCAGGGTAAACCGCTGGTAGTGAGGAGCCGGGGCCTTCGCCGGGTCGAACCGATAGATGTCGAAGACCGCGGCGACGCTCTCTTCGGCCATCAGTACACCCGTTCCTTGGGTTCCCACCGGGTATACGCCACCGGCGCGTAGGTAAGGTTCGGCCCCGTGGGGGTCTTCGTCGCTATCGTGTGCTTCATCCATCGCGCGTCGTCTCGCTTCGGGTAGTCGGTCCGTGTGTGGGCCCCCCGGCTCTCGGTCCGAGCGAACGCCCCCACCACGATCACCTCCGCGAGCTCGAGCATGTGCCCGGTTTCGAGCGCGTCGGAGACGTTCAAGTTGTAGACCGAGGAACGGTCGACGACCCGCACCCTCTCGAACCGCTCCTTGAGGGCCCGAACCCGCTTGAGACCCTCCAAGAGGTCGGCCTCGTTGCGGTAGATTCCCACGTACCGGTCCATCGTATGTTGCAGCTCGGAACGAAGTTGGGCCGGGTCCTCGCCGTCCGTCCGACTCGACCACGCTCGGAGGGGGGCGGTCGCCGAGTCGACGTCGACGGAATGCATCTCGGGCGCGGGCGCGCGGTCGACGTACGCTGCGGCCGCATCGCCCGCCTCCTTA
>JASHWY010000176.1 GCA_030043835.1 Thermoplasmata archaeon | reverse complement strand
TCGAACTTGAGCTCGTCGACGTACGTATCGTAGATCCGGTCGAGGTAGAGCTCGCGGAGCGCCACGTCGTCCGCGTCGGGTCGGCCCATCCAGTGGCGGCCCCCGATCGTCTGGTAGAGGTCCTGGTACAGCACCGCCCCCGTGGAGACGACGACGTCGACGAGGCCCCAGTCGACCATGTCCCGAAGCACTTTGCGAAGCCCGGCGGCGATGAGCGGGCCCGCAAGGCCGAGGAGGATCGTGGGCCGCTTCGGGTCGTTGAGCGCGTTCTCCCAGACCTCGAGGCAGCGCCCCAAGTTCCGGGCCTGGATCGAGGTCGACCGGAACTGCTCGACCAGGTTACCGAGGCCTCCCGAGCCCAGGGTCACGTCGACCGGCTTCACCGATTTTTTGAGATAGCTGCGCCGCCGCTGGGAGACCGAGGAGACCACGTGGGCCCCAGCCCGGCCGTTCACTTAAACGCTCTCGAAACCGACCGCCCGCGACGCTTCCCCGAAAGCTCGACGAGGGATTAAATCCCGGTTCGGCGCACCGGAAGAGGAGGTGCCGGGTGCCATCAGTGCCCTCCCCTGTCCTCCGGGCGATGGAGGGGCTCGCGGAGAACTCTGGGCGGACCATCGTAGTGGCCGGGCCCCCGGTGAGCGGCAAGTCCGCCATGCTCGGAGAAATCCGAGAGCTCGTAAAGGGTCGGAACGCCCGAGTGATCTCGCTTCGAGGTAGCTATCGGAACCGGTCGATCCCGTTCGGCGCGCTCGACGGTCTCCGCGAGACCCCGGAGGCGAGCCTCGCGCCCGAGGGATCGGCCCACGAGGATGCGCCGGAGGTCTTGCCGGTCGGAGTGCTGCCCCCGGCGGGGTACCTTCCGGACCGAATGCCCCGGAGCCGCCGCAGCCGCGGAGAGCGGCCCCGAACGTCGTTCCTCGGCCAGCCGATCCGGGCCCGCGCGGCGAACGAGGGAGACCCGGACGCCTTCTGGCTCGAGCTCCTTTCGGAGTTCCAAGGGACGTCACCGCACCCCGTCGCGATCCTTGTCGAGGACGGCTCCCTGTTCGACTCGGAGAGTCGCGACTTCGTCGTCTCGCTGTCTCGGAGGGCCCGGTTCCGTCCGCTGCTCATCGCGATCGCGCTCGACACCAACGTTCCCGGCTTCGTCGGCTGGGAAGAGGCGTTCTTGGGACGCGGCGACGTCGACTGGGTGAGGATTGCTGCACCGCTTGCCGACCCCCGCGAGGCGCACCGGCTGAAGGCGCTGTTCGACGATGTCCCGTCGACCACCCAGCGGGTCGTGGCGTACGTTGGGCTCCTGGGAGGAACGGTCGGCGAGGTGGTGCTCTCGCGGGTAACACGGCTCAGCTTCACCCAGCTCTCCGAGGAGCTGCTCCCGGCGACGGGGGTCGGTCTCGTAAAGGTCCATGAAGGGAAGGTGACGATCCCGCACCTCGCGTGGGTCAACCTCGTCGGCGACCTCCTCCCCGACGCACAGCGGCGCGAGATGCACCTCGATATCGCGAACGCCCTCGCGGCCCTCTCCCCGGAACCGAGTCTTCAGCGGCGGATCGAGGTGGCGCGGCACTACCTGGAATGGTCGCCCGGACCGGTAGCGCTCCGTCACCTCCTCGAGGCGGCGGAGCTGAGCCTCCATCTGCTCGCTTACGATACGGCAGAGGAACTGCTCGGCGAGGCGATCGGCTGCCTCGACGCACTCCCTGCGCCCGAGCGCACCACTCTCGAGCCCGAGCTCAAGCTCCTTCACGCACGGGCGCTGTTTCCGGCCGGTCGCTTAACCGAGGCCGAGACCGAGCTGCGGGAAGGAGTGAGCTTGGCCCTTAAGGGCGGAATCGCGGCGGAACCGCTGACGGACTGGATCGAACCCCTCATCCCGGACCTTCGGGTGGTAGGGCCCCGCCCCTCGCTCGCGGCAGCGCTCGCCGACCTCGTGGAGCAGTGCCACGAGGCCCGAGTGGTCGAGGTCGAGGTGCTCCTCGAGTCGCTGATCGCCGAGTTCCACTACGAGCGAGGCCGTCCGGAAGAAGCCCGGGCCGTGGCCGAGCGAGCCGCCCTGCTCGCGGGCAACCTACCCGAAAGCCATCTCCAGGCGACCGCGATGCTCGCCGTGGCCCTCTCCCAGCTCGAAGGGAGCCCGAAAGAGCAGGAGCACGCCGCCCGGTTCTTGAAGGCCGCAAGGGCCCTTCTCGCCCGCGCCCGGCGATGGGAGCTCGACCACTTGGCCGAAGACCTCGAGGCACGCCTTCTGGAATCGCAAGGGGATTCCCCACGGGCCCGGATCCTTCGAGAGCGAAGTCTCGTCGGCCTCCAGCGACAGAAGCTCCTCCCCATCGAGGTTTACCACGAACTCGGTATCGCCGAGAACCTGATGGATTCCGGCACCCGGCGAGGCATTGAGGCGCCGCTCGCCCGCGCCCGCGCCATCGCGGAGCAGCTCCACCTCCTGCCGCCATCGCCGGCCCTTTTTAGAACCTGGATGCTCGAGGGGCGCCGCCTCGCGAGCGGGGAATCCCTCGACGCGACGCGGGACCGATGGACGGCGATCGCGGACGCCGAGGGCCCGCACGGGATCCCGCGCCTCCGGGCCGAAGCGCTCGTACGCCTAGCGCTTCTCGAGTGGGCGGCCGGACGCTCCGACGTCGCGGAGACCTACCGAGGACGGCTCGACGCTCCGGACGTACGGGACGCTCTGCCCTCGACCGTGCGGGACCGGATCGACCGGCTCAAGGATTGGGCTCCGGATAGCGAGAACGGAGCGGGACGCCTTCCGCCCGCGCCACGGCCCCACGTCGCGTCAGAGCCCGAGCGCGGAGAACAGCGACGGGTCCAGCCCGTAGGCGATCGTGAGAGCCCCCACGAAGGTTAGGACCACCACCACGATCTGGTCGAGACGCTCGGTCTCGACCCTCGCTCCGAGCCGTGTGCCAAGGAGGACGTCCCAGGCCGCGACGCTGACGAGCGCGAGCGAGCCCGCGAGGAAGACGAGGAGGCCTCCCCATTCGGTCACAAAGACGATCTCGAAGATCATCGTCGTGTCCCCGAGCTCGAGCAGGAAGAT
>JASHWY010000175.1 GCA_030043835.1 Thermoplasmata archaeon | reverse complement strand
GCGGCCACCAGACCCTCCTCGAGACGTTCGGCGGGGCCCCCGAATGAGCCGGTTCGAGTGCGTCCCCAACTTCTCGGAGGGACGAAACCGAGCGACGATCGAAAAGATCGCCTCCGCCGCGCGGGACGTGGGAGGAGTGACGGTGCTTGACGTCGAGTCGAACGCCGACCACAACCGCAGCGTGATCACGCTCATCGGAGAGGGCGACGCGCTCCTCGATGCCGTGTTCCGGATGATCGCCCAAGCGACCGCCACGATTGACCTCACCCGCCACACGGGCGAGCACCCTCGGATGGGAGCGACGGACGTCGTTCCGTTCGTGCCGCTCGGCTCGTCCACCATGGAGGAGGCGGTCCGACTCGCCGAACGCCTGGGCGAACGGGTAGCCCGCGAGCTCGGGATTCCGGTCTACCTCTACGCCGCGGCCGCCCGTCGGCCCGAACGCACCGACCTTGCGAAGGTCCGGGAGGGCCAGTTCGAGGGGATTCGGGACTCGATCGCGACGGACCCGGAGCGAGCTCCGGACTTTGGACCGGCGCGGGTCCATCCGACCGCGGGAGCGATCGCGATCGGGGCGCGCCCCATCCTGATCGCGTACAACGCCTACCTCACCACGCCCGATGTGGGGATCGCCAAGAAGATTGCACGGGCCGTCCGCGCGCGTGGCGGAGGGCTCCCCGAGGTGAAGGCCCTGGGCTTCGAAATCAAGGAGAGGAACCAGGCCCAGGTCTCGATGAACTTGACCGACTACCGGACGACGCCCATCCACCGCGCGCTCGAGGCCGTCCGGCGGGAGGCTCAGCAGAACGGGGTGGACGTTGAGGAATCGGAGATCGTGGGCATGGTCCCCGAGGACGCCCTCTTCGATGCCGCGGAGTACTACCTCAAGTTGACCCGGTTCGACCGTGGGGTGATCCTGGAACGGAAGGTGCGGGCCGTCGATTCGTCGGCCCCGGGCGGGGAGTCTCTCGCGTCGTTCACCGCCCGCCTCGCGGCTCGGACGCCCACTCCGGGAGGGGGCAGCGCCGCCGCGGCGGCCGGAGCGCTAGCGGCCGGGCTCGGAGAGATGGTCCTTGCGTACTCGATCGACCCCGCCAAGCCCGCTGCCGAGCTCAAGGACCTTGCGGACGCCCTCCGCGCCGGCCGCCGTCGGTTCTTGGAGCTGGTCGAGGAGGACGCCCGATCGTACGAGGGGGTGCGGACCGCCCGAAAGGCGAGGAAGGAGAGCCCGGGGGATGCGGCCCAGGCGGCATACGTTGTCGCGATCCGACGGGCGGCCGAAGTGCCCCTCACGACGGCCCGGCTCGCGGCGGACCTTTCGGTGCGCCTCGAGTCCGCGCGCGCCCGCACCAAGGCGGCCCTCGGTAGCGATCTCGTCACCGCCCTCGCCCTGTTCCGGGCGACGATCGACGGAGCGCTCGCCAACGTCGCCATCAACCTCGAGGACCTCAAGGCCGCCGGAGCTCCCGCTGCCGAGATCGAGCCGGAGCTCGCTCGCCTCCATCCGAAGCCGTGAGGGAGGAGCGGTGACCGGGCCCTCCGCCCCCGTCCCGGGCCGACCCGCCGTCTGGGTCAACTGCGCGGCATCGGTGGACGGCCGGCTCGCCTTCGCCGGCGGACGCCGGGCCCGACTCTCGTCCCCGGAGGACCTCGTTCGGTTGCAGCGCCTTCGGGCGAATGCCGACGCGATTCTGGTGGGCGTAGGGACCGTGGTGCTCGACGATCCCTCGCTTCGCGTCCATTGGGACCTCCTCAACGAACCCGAAGGGAAGAACCCTATCCGGGTCATCGTCGACTCGTCGGGAAAGACGCCGGCCAAGGCTCGAGTCTTGGACGGCTCGGCCCCGACCATCGTGGGAACGTCACAGGCCAACCGTCGCAGGTATCCCGATCACGTCGAGCGGATCGTGGCGGGAAGCGACTCGGTCGATCTCGCGGAGCTGTTTCGAGCCTTGGTCGACCGCGGCGTCCGTCGGTTGCTGGTCGAAGGAGGTGCGTCGATCCTCTCGAGCGTGTTGCGAGGAGGCCTCTTCGATCGGTTCACGATCTACTACGCACCCGTCGTGATCGGAGGGTTGAGCGCGCCGCCGGTCGCCCGAGGGCCCGACGTGGAAGCAATGGAGCAGGCGCTCCGGTTGGATCTCGTGGAGGTCGAACGAGTGGGGGAAGGATACGTGGCCACCTACGTTCCACGTTCCCGCCCGCCGCCGGCCCGTCCCTAGCTCGGCGCGCGGCGTCGACCGTTTCATCGCGCATTTCATATCCCCCATCCATCGTAGTACCGGGCGATTCTCCGATGTCGACCCAACCGACGTCGACCATGCCGACGAACGTTCCCGAGAGCTGGAGCCGTCCGCTCGGCGTCGCGATCCTCGCGGTGCTCATCGGCATCTACGGGTTCCTCATCATCCTCTTGGGAGCCCTCATCCTCGCGGGGTCGTCGTTCTCCCTCATCGGAAGCAAGCTGCCATCCTTTTTCGGTGCCGCGGGGGCCATCGGCGGCGCCATCATTCTTATCGTCGGCCTCATCATCCTCGGGCTCGCGGTCGGCCTGTGGCACCTTCGCATGTGGGCCCTCGTCCTGACCCTTCTCTTCCTGGTGTACGAGATGATCGTCTACGGGCTCGCAGGAGCGTTCGTATCGCTCGGGTTCATCCTCGCGCTGATCCTGTTCATC
>JASHWY010000174.1 GCA_030043835.1 Thermoplasmata archaeon | reverse complement strand
GGGAGAGTGCAAGACTGAAGATCTTGAAGCCGCCGGTTCAAGCCCGGCCCGCGGCACTTCCTCCTTCCGAGCCATGAGGGACTCTCCGCAACGAGGTCCGGAGAGCGACCGCCGATTCACCCGACTCAGGCCCGGCGCGGCCTCCGAGGCGCCCGGCTACTGGGTCGTTCCTGCGAACGGACTCTGCCTTTCTACGTTCCTCATCCTTAGGGCGCCCAGCCGACCGACCGACGTGCTGTTGGGCCGCCTCGACCCCGCGGCACCGTGGTACCACTTGGGAGGCCTCGACCCGTCCCGCGTCGCGACGATCGGCGCCAAGTGGCTTCTACCCGCGAGCCAGTGGCTCTTCTTCGAGGGTCCCCAAGAATCCGCCGCGCGGATCGCGCGGGAGCAGCTCGAGAGCCCGCTACCGCCCGTTACGGGGCCGACCGTGGTCTCCGAGTCGACCCCCCGACCGTCGGCCGAATCGCGCGACCCTCACTGGGACGTCCACTTCCTCTTCGAGGGCCTCTGGCCGTCGGCGACTCCGCCCAAAGCCCGGGCGTGGCGCGAGCTCAGGTTCGTCGACGTCGCCCACCTCCCCCGGTTAGAAATCGGACGCGGGCACGGCGACATCCTCGACCTGGTCGGGCTGTCTCCTCAGGGGTAGGCCTGCGCGGGCCCTTGGCTCAGCGGGACGGCACGAACCAGACGTCGGTGATCGAGTACGTCGGGTTCGGGCTGAACCGAGCCTCGACCGGCATGCCGACAAAGAGGTCCGACTCGACGGCGTCCTTCAAGCGGACGAGGAGAAGGCTCCCGACGCCCGAGAACTCGACGAGCCCGAGGTTGTACGGGGTCTCCTTGAGGAACGCTTCGCTGCCGAAGTGGCACGTGGTCCACGAGTGGAGGCGGCCATGGTCGGGAAGGTCGACCCACTCGGTCGGGGACCCGCAGACCATGCAGTGGCCTCTCGGGGTCGCGTAGACGAACCCGCATTTGACGCGCCGACACTTCGATCCGCGCAGGCGCCCCTCCGCGAGGCCGAGGAAGAACGGCGTGTCCTCGGCGTAGCTGTGGATGTACTGGATCGAGTAGGGGTAGCGGATCACGAGGCTCTCGACGCCGTCGGCGTCGCGGAAGAGCGCGGCCCCGGAGCGGTCGAGCTCCGCCTGCACCTCTCGGAACTTCGTAAACGTCGGTGGACGCGCCTTCATGGGAACCCCCGCTCGAGGATCGACACGGTGACGGACGAGCCGGTTCCCGCGTGGCTGTGGATCGCGCCCCGCTTCGGCTTCGAAAGCTGGAGGGTCGGGTCGCCGAAGTGTTTTCCGATCGTCTCCTGAAGCTGCCAGAAGGCGAAGACCCCCTGCATGAGCCCGGTCGCGCCGACCGGATGCCCGCACGCGATGAGGCCTCCGGACGGATTCACCGGGATCTTCCCCGCGCGCGGTACCGGAAAGCCGTAGTCAATCCCCTTGAGGAACGGGTCGCCACGCTCGACGAACGAGTACCCCTCCCCGTACCGGCACAGCCCAAGGTCCTCGTACGTCTGGATCTCGCTCGATGCGTAGGCGTCGTGGAGCTCGAGGAAGTCGAGCTCCCGGATCGGGTTCGTGATGCCCGCGTGCCGGTAGGCCTCGATCCCGGCGGCCCGCCCCGCCCTAAACGAGTGGACGCCGGGGTACGGTAGGTCCTCGTAGTCGCGCGACCGCTCGTGCGGAAGGAGCGGGACCTTGCCGAACGGTCGGTCCGCGAGACGCATCGTGTCGGTGCCCGTACCGACGCCGATGATGCGCACGGGCCGGTCGGTGAACTCCTTCGCGCGCTCGGCGTCGCAGAGAACGGCCACGGCCGCGCCGTCGCTCATCGTGCAGATCTGCTCGCGCGTCAGAGGGTAGCTGATCATCTCGGAGCGCAGCACGTCCTCGACCGTGAGCCGCTTCGGATACTGCGCATACGGGTTGTGGAGCGCGTTCACGTGGTTCTTCACCGAGACCAAGCTCATGATGCGGCTCCCTTCCGCAATCGCGAGACGCTGGGCCTCGCGCTCGTCCTTCACGTCCGCGAACTTGCGCAGACGTAAGTACTCGTAGATGTGGCGGACGACCATGAGCGCGTAGTAGCCCGTGTAGAAGCCACCGAGCGGGAAGTCGAAGTTCGTGTCGGAGGCGAGCGCGATGAATTCGTTGCCCTTCCACGTGGCCACGCGGCTCATCGTCTCGAAGCCGGCGGCTAGGCAGACGTCCATCCGCCCGCTCGCGACGGCCTCGTAGGCCGCCTGGAAGCACTCTCCGCCGGTCGCACCGCCCCACTCGATCCGGACCGAGCCTTTCGGATTGAGACCGAGATAGTCTTGGACCATGCTCGCTGCCTTGAGCTGACGAGCAAAGTGGTCGGAGAAGTAGGAGATCCGGGAGCCGTCAATCCGATCGGCCGAGAGGTTCGGAATTCCTTTGAGCGCGTAGTCGTACGCGCGCTTCACCATCAACCGGAAGTCCATCGCCGGATGGGCCTTCGCGAACTTCGTCACGCCTCCGGTCACCATGAAGACCCGGCGCCCTTTCGACGGCGGAGTCGCCACGCGAGCGGGCGCGGTCGGTCGGCGCCGGGGGCGAGCCATCGCACGGGCCTTCGAGCGGGCCGGCACGGAGACACCCTAACGCCCCAATTCGACGCCGTCTATAAGGGTGAAACGCTCCCGCCGGAACACCTTAATCCGCGAGCGGGGTGGACCGCTCGATGACTTCGTCGCAAGGCCGGAAGGATTTCCTTTCGATCCTCGACCTCGCGAGCGAGCTCGGTGAGATCCTCGCGCGCGCGGCGCTCTTCAAGTCGGAGCGCCATCGGGGAATCCTTAGACCTACCCTCGCGGGGAAGAACCTCGCGATGGTCTTCGAGAAATCGTCGACCCGCACGCGGACGTCGTTCGAGGTCGCGATGAACGACCTGGGCGGCCACGCGCTCTACCTGTCCTCGCGGGACCTTCAGCTCGGCCGTGGCGAGACGATCGCCGACACCGCCCGGGTCCTTTCGCGGTTTGTCGACGCGATCTGCTACCGAGCGTTCCACCACGCGGACGTGACCGAGCTTGCGAAATGGGCGAGTGTCCCGGTCATCAACGCGCTCGACGATCGGGAGCACCCGTGCCAGGTGGTCGCCGACCTCCTCACGATGAGCGAGCGATGGAACGGAGTGCTCCGAGGTCACCGGATCGCGTGGGTCGGAGATGGGAACAACGTGCTCCACTCGCTCCTTTTGGGTGCGGCCGCGGTCGGCCTCGACCTGGTCGCCGCCACCCCCGAGAACTATCGGCCGAAGCCCGACGTCGTGGCCGCAGCCGAGACGCTGGCTCGGTCTACCGGGGCGCACCTCACGTTCACGACCGACCCCAAGGAAGCCGTCCTCAGCGCCGACGCCCTCTACACCGACGTCTGGGTCTCGATGGGGGACGAGGCCGAGGAGGCGGCTCGGCTCGCCGCGTTCGCGGGCTATCAGGTCAACGACGCCCTCCTGCGCCTCGCGAAGCCGGACGCGTTCGTCCTCCACGACCTTCCCGCCCACCGCGGGCAGGAGATCACCGATTCGGTGCTGGACGGCGCGCAGTCAGCAGCCTGGGACCAAGCCGAGAACCGGCTGCACGCTCAGAAAGCGATCCTCGAGCACTTGCTCCTGCCCCGGCCCCGCCGGGGGGTCCCCCGACGAGGGGGATCCCCTACGCGGTCGGGTTCGTCTCGGGCTCGGCCCTAAGTCGGACCTTGAGGAGCTGCTCGATCTTCCGGACGAGGGCGTCCGGCGGACGAAAGCTTCCCGCCTCGATCTTGAGCACCACGGACTTCTTCTCGTTGAGCTTCTTCCCGAGCTCTTCGGGGGTCCAGGCGCGGGCCTCGCGGGCGAGCCGAACCCGCTTCGGCCAATCCGGCGCGAGCTCCATCTCGCCGATCTCGGTATAGAGATCCCGCTCCTCGAGCCGCCGCGTCCTAAGAGGTGGGCGGGTTCCGGCGACAGCGTTCGACCGGGTCCCGGCCGAGCGGCCCGGTGCCGGGGCGGCGGGCACCGGGTCGAGAAGCTGGCCGAACCGGGCGCAATCCGGACAGAGCGAGAGGACCGAGCCCTCGATCCTCGCCCGAGCCGTCGAGGGGACTTCCTTCCCACACATTTCGCACAGCATGGGTCCCGATTGTCCTACGCGGAGAGTGCGGCAGGTCGAATCGATTGTGGGGAATACGCTCGGGACCCTAGGTCCAGAAGGAGTCCTCGGCCCAGCCCCTCATCCGCCGTCCCATGCCGATCCCCCAAAGGATCCACATCACGACCACGGCAGTAGGCACGATGAGAAAGGTGGAGAGGATGATCGCAAGGTTTTGGTACCACGCGAAGCGCCCCGCCCAGAACGCAGCGTAGAGGATGATCCACACGAGGCCCCCGACGAGCAGCCCGACGGTGGCGACGATACGCGCCTTGACTCCGTAGAATACGGAGTGCCCTCGCTCCCACTTCTCGGCGCTTCTTCCCTGCCACATGGTTTTTCTCCGTGCGGGATTCAACGGGTCTACTTCCCCTTTGGCTAGGAGTCGCGGACCTCCCTTTGGGCCAGAGTCTCGAGTCGACGAGCGACCGAGCGAAGCCGCTCGGTAAGGGCGGGAACCTCCCCGGGGTCCGCGCGACCGAGTTCCTCCAAGAACGTAGCGTAGGCTTCGAATTGACGGACCGCGTCCTCAGGGTTCCGCGGGCCCGCGGCCCCGTGGAACCCATCGCGCATCGATTCCGGTCCCTCGCGGGCCATCTCGGTGAGCTCGTACCGACCGTCCGCTCGAACGAGGGGGTCGATGGGTGGAGTTGGGGCCCGCGTCCCAAGCGTGGTCAGCATCCCGCGCTGCGGGTCAAGGACGATCGTCCGTCGGTAGGTGCCCGGTGGTGCACGGCGAGCGGCCTCCTCGGCGCCGACGCCCGTGCCCCCGCCCGTATCCAAGAGAACGCTGCCGCGGGCGACCCGGCCGTCCAGCATCGAAAGGATGCCGGATTCGTCGTCGGCGCCACGGCAGTCGGAGGAGCCACGACCATCCGACCCGCCCGGGAACGGGAGGTGGCCACTTGAGCGTAGGCGCCGGAGGCCGGTCCGGCGACCGCGGCGTCATCGAGAGGTGCGACGGACGGGCAGAGTTCGGAGACCGGCGCTCACCGGGCGCGTGCGGACCGACCGGCTCCTCGGTGAGCCCCCTCTCGGCGTCGGCCGGAGAGTGCCCCGGTTCCCGCCGTGGGGAAGGTGCCGCGGACCAGATTCCATCGACCTTGCCCCGTCTCCCTCCCTTGCCGCCTCCCCAGAATCCGGCGCAGGACGGGACCATAAAATGCGGGTTGCGAGAGACAATTCCGGACGATTTCTTCACCGGACGACTCGACACTCTCCATGAAAAGAGGAATATAGGGGTACCTTCTGGCCGCGCCCGGAGCCCTCAACGCATGGCACAGAAGCCCCACCTCAACATCGTCTTCATCGGGCACGTTGACCACGGCAAGTCGACGACCGTCGGTCGGCTGCTGCTCGATACGGGCTACATCCGGCAGGAGGAGATCGACAAGTACCGCGCCGAGGCCGAGTCGAAGGGCAAGGCGACGTTCGAGTTCGCCTGGGTCATGGACGACTTAAAAGAGGAGCGCGAGCGCGGCGTCACGATCGACATCGCGCACCGCCGCTTTGACACCCAGAAGTACTACTTCACGATCATCGACGCCCCCGGCCACCGCGACTTCGTCAAGAACATGATCACCGGGACGAGCCAGGCCGACGCGGCCGTGCTCGTCGTCTCCGCGGCCGAGGGGGTTCAGGAGCAGACGCGCGAGCACATCTTCCTCTCGCGAACGCTCGGGGTCACGCAGCTCATCTGCGCGATCAACAAGATGGACCGCCAGGAGGTCAACTTCTCCGAGGCGAAGTACAACGAGCTCAAGGAGGAGCTCTTGAAGCTCTTCAAGAACGTGGGCTACAAAGTCGCGGACCAGGTAGTCTTCGTCCCGATCTCCGCGTTCAAGGACGACAACATCATCAAGCCGAGTCCGAACATGCCGTGGTTCAAGGGCCCGACCCTCTTGCAGGCGCTCGACGGCCTGAAGGTCCCCGAGAAGCCGACGGATAAGCCGCTGAGGCTCCCCGTGCAGGACGTCTACACGATCACGGGGATCGGCACGGTCCCGGTCGGGCGCGTCGAGACCGGGAAGCTCAAGGTCGGAGACAAAATCATCTTCGTTCCCAGCGGGAAGTCGGGCGAGGTGAAGTCGATCGAGATGCACCACGAGGCCGTTGCGGAAGCGATCCCCGGGGACAACGTCGGGTTCAACGTGCGCGGAATCGACAGGAACGACATCCGTCGCGGCGACGTCGCCGGTCCCGCATCGAGCCCGCCCACGGTCGCCGAGAGCTTTACCGCGAACGTCCAGGTGCTGAACCACCCGAGCGTTATCACGGTCGGCTATACGCCGGTCTTCCACTGCCATACGGCCCAGGTCGCCTGCGAGTTCACCGAGCTTCTGAAGCGCCTCGACCCGAAGACTGGTCAGACGGCGGAGGAGAACCCGCAGACGCTGAAGACCGGGGACGCGGCGGTCGTTAGGATCACTCCGAAGCGTCCGCTCGCCATCGAGAAGTACAAGGAGTTCCCCCAGCTCGGGCGCTTCGCGGTCCGGGACATGGGCCAGACGGTCGCGGCCGGCGTCGTGATCGACCTCAAGAAGCGCGAGTAGGCCGATCGGCCCGACGAGCGCGCGATGAAGGGGAGGGACTATCGATGCCGCAGAAGGCGCGGATCTCCCTGAGCGGCACCGACGCCCGGAAGGTCGACTCCATCTGCCGTCAGATTCGCGACATCTCACAGAAGACCGGGGTCGCGATCGCGGGGCCGATCCCCCTTCCGACGAAGAAGCTCAGAGTGCCGGTCCGCAAGGGACCCGACGGTGGCGGCACGAGCACGATCGACCACTGGGAGATGCGGATCCACAAGCGTCTCATCGACATTGACGCGGACGAGCGGGCCCTGCGCCAGGTGATGCGCATCCAGGTCCCCGACGGCGTCAACATCGAGATCGTCCTCACCGGTTAGGCGTGTGTTCGCCCCGGGCGCCGGCCGACCTCTCGGGGCCGTTGCGACCGTCCTTGTGATCATCGCCGGGGCCTACGCAACGCGAGTCCTGCCGTTCTCGCTCGTGGAGATCGCCGCACTGGCCGTGGCCGGCGCGGTGTGGCTCTTCTTGGCCGTCTTCTTTCGCGACCCGGAGCGGGAGGTCGGCGAAGGGATTGTCTCGGCGGCGGACGGGCGCGTGAGCGCGATCGAGCGCGAAGGGGACCGGGTGCGGATCTCCGTCTTCATGAACGTGACGAACGTCCACGTGAACCGGTTCCCGCTCACGGCGAAGGTTGAGGCCGTCGACGACGCCGGCTCGGGGTTCCGGCCGGCCTACGGTCGGGACGCGGCGGAGAACGTTCGGCGCCGCTACGCGCTCGAGAGCGCGTTGGGACCGGTCGAGGTCGTCCAGATCACGGGGATCCTTGCGCGACGACTCGTCTCGTTCGTGAAGCCCGGCGTCCTGGGGCATAAAGGGGACCGATTCGGGATGATCGTGTTCGGGTCTCGCGTCGATGTCGTGCTTCCGGGCTCGCGCGTCGAGCTCGCCGTCACCGTCGGCGACCCGGTCCGGGCGGGGGTCACGACGATCGCCCGGGAGCGAGCGTGACCGACCGCTACCGCGTCGGCGCCAACCTCTCGACACTCGCGAACGCGCTCCTCGGGGTCGGCGCGGTCGCCTACATCATCGCCGGCAACCCGATCTGGGCGATGCTCCTCATTGCGATGGCGATCGGGTTCGACGGCCTCGATGGGATCCTCTCGCGACGTAGCCCGGCGCCGGCCTCCGCCTTTGGACGGATCGCGGACTCGGTCGCGGACGCGATCACCTTCGGTCTCGCGCCGGCCTTCCTCGTCGCCGTCCACACCGTCGACCTGAGCGTGTGGCGGCCATGGAGCGCCCTCGCGATCGCCCTCGCCGTCCTCTACGCCTCGGCGGCGATCGCGCGACTCACCTACTTCACGACCCACGCGTTCGCGCACCCGTACTTCCTCGGCGTCCCGACCCCCCAGGCCGCGCTCGCGGTCATCGTGGCGATCCTCTTCCACGGAACGCCGGCGTTCCAGAGCGTCCAGCCGATCGGAGTCTTGGTCGGCGTCGCGGCGATCTCGATCCTCATGGTGATCCCGATCCCCTACCCCAAGATCCGCCGGGATTCGCCGCTCCGTTGGCCGATGGTGTGGACCGGCGTCGCCGCCGCCCTCGCCTTGGTGCCGCTCCAGTTCCGGCCGTCGGTCGGGACCCCGCTGTACTCGTTCGCCTACGGGGCCGCCCTCGCGATGCTCCTCGGGGTAGCGAGCTACTATCTTCTCGGACCGTTCACCGTTCGCCGTGCCCCGAAGACCGTCGCGTAGCGGAGCCTCACGTCCCCGCGCGCACCGGAGTGCCCGGCTCTCCGCCCGAGAGGCGCTCCTCTTTGAGGCGGGCATCAAGTTGGGGGGCGTTTTCCATCAGTACCTCGGAATGCCGGTCTCTCCCGCGACCGCCGCCAGTCTCGCCCGGACGATCGAGCGCGCCGTCCTCCTCCAGCCCTACGTCACCGGCGTGCGGGTGCGCATCGACCCCGCGGCCGGAGGGCCCACGGGGAGAGGCCGCTACGCCTATCGATACCTCTCCCCGCCGATGCTCGACGTGACGGTCGTTTTGAAGGAGGGCGATCGCACGGTCGAGGCACGCCTCGCCTACGAGCCGCGCCTCCGATACCCGCTCATGCGGGTCGTTCGCGTGGGCCCCCGGGGTCGCGCGGGGGCTCGGTCGAACGGAGATCGGCCTACGTCCGCTCGGCGATCGGGACGTACTTGAGGTCGGTGGGGCCGACGTACTTCGACGTCGGCCGGATGAGGCGGAGATCCTGGTACTCCTCGAGGACGTGCGCGGTCCAGCCCGCGACGCGGCTCGCCGCGAAGATCGGAGTGAACAGGTCGCGCGGGATTCCGAGGAGCGCGTAGACCGACCCCGAGTAGAGGTCGACGTTCGGGTAGAGACCCTTTTCCCGGTGCACGACCTCTTCGAGCCTGCGGAGGAGATCGTAGTAGCGGAGGTTGCCTTTCGCCCGCCCGAGCTTTAGGGACCACTCTCGTAAGATCGTCGCCCGAGGGTCCTCGACCTTGTAGACTCGGTGGCCGAACCCCGGGATCCGTTCGTGCCGGGAGAGCTTCGCCTTCACGACCTCTTCCACCAGGTCGACCGTCCCGATCTCCTCGAGGAGCTCCATGACGCGCTCGTTCGCTCCGCCGTGGAGCGAGCCCTTGAGCGTGCCGATCGCGCTCGTGACCGCGCTATAGAGGTCGCTCAGCGTCGACGCGGTGACCCGCGCGGCAAACGTCGAGGCGTTGAGCTCGTGGTCCGCGTGCAGGATGAGGGCCTCGTCCATCGCGCGCGTCTCGAGCTCGTTCGGCTCCCGGTCGGTGAGCGCGTAGAGAAGGTAGGCCGCCTGGGAGAGCTCGGGTCGGGGCTTGATCGCCGGGAGCCCCGCCCGCCGACGATGGAACTGCCCTAGGATCGTCGGGAGGACCGCCGTAAGCCGCTGGGCCCCTCCGATCGAGCTGGCCCCGGGCTTCGTCTCCTCGGGTTCGAAGAGGGCGAGCTCGCTCACCGTCGTGCGGAGGATGTCCATCGGGAGCGCCGCACCGGGGAGGACGTCGACCTCCCGGACCATCGCCTCGGGGAGGACGCGGAGGAGCCCGATCCGGTGCTGAAGGTCGTCGAGCTGGACGCGCTTCGGGAGCCTCCCGTACCAGAGAAGGTAGGCGACCTCCTCGAACGTCGATCGCGCGGCGAGGTCGCGGATATCGTACCCTTCGTAGATGAGGCGTCCCTGCCGGCCGTCGATGAAGCAGATCCGTGACTCGAGCGCGACCACGTCTTGGAGGCCGCGCTGGACCTCCGTAGGCTCTACCATGGTCGTCCGCCCGACGGCGGAGCCGGCTTATAGTTAATGGGTCTTCGCGATGGCGGGGCTCTCCGCGGGGCGCTCGGCGGGTTCCTTCGGGTCGACGATGGCCCCCTCCTCCGATGTGCTCTTCCGCCGGTGGAACGCGACGGACGCCGCGGCCCAGATCGGCACCGAGACGATGAGGGCGCCTCCCGAAACCAGGAAGACAAGACGGAAACTCCCGACAATCGAGAGGAGCCCCGAGAGCCCAGCCCCCGCAACGGCGGCGACCCCTCCGAGGGCGCTGTTGACCCCGAGGAGGCTCCCGGCCTCGCGTCCCTGGACACTGCGGAACAGCATGAGCGAGCTCGAGGTCGTGTAGACGGCGATCGCGCTACCGAGGATCGCATAGACGAGGAGGTTCGCGTCGAGCGCGCCGCCCCGGGCGAAGAGGACGAGGGTGAATCCGGCGGTCGCGAGATACCCCAAGCTCCGAAGGTAGGACGACCATCGGACGATCCGGTCGGGTCCAAAGCGGGTCGAGAGGCCGCCAGTGAGCGGGAAGACGACGGTCTGCGCGAAGTTGTTGGAGACGTTCACGAGGAAGATCGATGAGGCCGCGAGGCCCGCCGAATAGAGGTAGGGCGTGTAGGAGATGTTGTAGAGGTTCGACGAGAGGTTGAAGAGGAACCCGGCGGCCATGATGAGCGGGAGCTCGTGATGGAGTTCCTCGGCCGCCCATCGTCGGAACCGCGCGAAGGCGCCGCGGTTCGGGCGGGGTCGATGGGGAAAGAACGGGACCGCGGTCCGGAATGCATCGCTGAGTCGGATCCGGGACGAGAGGCTCTCGGGGTGCCTTGCGACCTCACGGGTCGTGAGCTTCCGGTGCGTCTCGCGAATCCCGAACCAGATCGCGACAGCGCTTCCCAGCGCGAGGGCGGCGAGGACGTAGAGGAGCGTGCCGAGCTGGTCTCCCGCCACGGTCCAGAAGTATCCGATGAGAAGGCCGACCACCGAACCGACGATGCTCATCTCCTGGAAGGATGCGAAGGCGGTCGCCCGCTCCTTCTCGGTGAACTTCTCGAGGATGAGCAGGTTGGACGCGCTCGCGCCGGCCGGCGCTAAGAACCCGATGACGGTGTAGATTGCGTAGAGCGCCGGTAACGAGCCTAGGTGGGTCAAGAGGAGGTAGAGGAGGCCGTACCCGCCGTAGTTGGCGACCAGGAATATCCGTCGCGCCGGGTAGCGATCGGCCAAATGGCCCCACGCGACCGACGAGAGGATGACCGCGGCGTTGTAGAGGGTCGCCGCGACCGCGACGTCCGCCCAGGTTCCCCGGAGGGGGATGAGGATCAACAGCGGGAGGACGACCCCAAAGCCCGCCGTCGCGGCGTTGATGGGGACGAAGGCGAGCAGCCACGGACGGGCGACGAGTCGTGCCGGCCACGTTCGCAGCGAGACCGCCATCGTCCGGGTGGGTCGCTACGGGCCGGCTACTTAAGGTGGGTCGACTCGAGTGGCGACGCGGGTCGAGCGCCCCGCCCCTCGAGAGCCGGCGACATTCTGTCGCTAACAACGCTTATTAGCAGGGCCCGTTCTTGCGCCGCCTCGAGGGGGAAGGTAGGCGGTGGCCATTGGCTTCGTACTCATCAGCACGGCCCCCGCGAAGGAGCACGAGGTCTACACGGAGCTCCTTCGGGTGAAGGGGATCGTGGAGCTCCACCCCCTGTTCGGAGAGTACGACCTCATCGCCAAGGTCGAGGCCGAGGACTTTAACGCGTTGGGACAACTCGTCGTCGACCGGATCCGCTCGGTCCCCGGCGTCATCGACACCAAGACCTTGACGGGCATCAAATTCTGAAGGAAGTACCATGTTCGATCCGGTGGCAACCACGGTGACGATTGGCGGCTGGCAGTTCCTCACGATCCTCCTGCTCGTCTTCGGGCTGTTCCTGATCCTCGCGGGGATCTTTACCGCCTATTTCGGGAGCGGAAAGAGCCGAACGATCGGGGTCTCGCTCCTCGTGGGAGGACTCATCATCGGCCTGCTCGCGGGATACTTTTACCACACGGGGGCGCTCGCCGGCGGCGCGTCGGGTCAGCTCGGTGCGCTCGTCTGGGAGGCGTTCCTTGTCATCGTGGCGGCGGTCATCGGCGCTCTCGTCGCGGTCGGGATCTTCCTGGTCGCGATCATGAAGTCGTAGACCGGGCGCGATCGGTCCTCGCCCCGTGGCGCGCTCGCGCCGTCGCCCCAAGGTCGCGCTCGTCACCCTCACGACCGACATGGGGCCGGCGTATGCCGCACAGATGAAGGCCGTCCTCGCCCAACGCCTCCCGCCGGGGCACCTCATCGACCTCACCCACGACCTCGCTCCGTACGCGATCGGCGAGGCGGCGTTTCTTCTGGGTATGATGGGGAAGGGGTTCCCGGCGGGGACGGTCCACCTCGCAGTCGTGGATCCCGGGGTCGGAGGCCGACGGGAACCGATCGCGGTCCGATGTCGTGACGGGTCGGTCCTCGTGGGGCCGAACAACGGCGTGCTCGTACCGCTCGCCACGGCCCTCGGCGGAGCGCGCGCCCACCGGATCCTCCGGGGCCGCCTCAGCGCCGGACCCCGCGTGGGAGCGACGTTCGACGGCCGCGACCTCTTCGCCCCGGCCGCTGCCGCGATCGCCCTCGGTACGCCGCCCGAGCGCCTCGGCCCCGCCGTTCCCTTTCGGCCCCTCGCCCAAGCCGAGCCCCGTAGGCTTCGTCGCGGGGCGGTCGGGGAGATCGTTCACGTGGATCGGTTCGGCAATCTCGTCACGAACGTTCCGACTCGCTGGGTCCCGAGCGGAACCCGAGCGCTCACGGTGACGATCGGCCACCGACCCCCCCAGCGGCTTCCCTTTACAACCCACTACGAGGCGGCGGGACGGGGATTTCCCACGGCGCTCGGGTCGAGCTTCGGGCTCATTGAGATCGCGGTCGCTCAAGGGAACGCCGCGAAGCGGTGGAGAGCCTCAAGGGGAACCCGGGTCGTGCTGGAAGGGTCCGCCCGTTCCCGTCGCGCCACTGATAGGGTAAATAGCGTCCGCACTAGGCGACGGTAGGCCCGCAGCGTTCGGTGGGATCGAGCATGGCCAAACGCGACTACTACGAGGTCCTCGGCGTCCCGAAGACGGCCTCGGTCGACGAGGTGAAGCAGGCGTACCGCCGCCTCGCTCGAGAGTACCACCCCGACGTCGCCAAGGAGAACCCGAAGGTCGCCGAGGAGAAATTCAAGGAGTTGAGCGAGGCGTACGAGGTCCTCGTCGATCCGGAGAAGCGCCAGAAGTACGACCAGCTCGGGTTTCCCGGGGTCGAGACCGAGTTCGGGCCGGGCGGATTCAACTGGCAGAATTTCACCCACGTCGGCGACCTCGAGGACCTCTTCGGCGCGTCGCCTCTCTTCCAGCAGCTGTTCGGCGGAGGATTCGGCTCACCCTTCGGTGGGGGGCGCGTCCGCTCCCCCACCCGGGGCGGCGACGTCGAGGTGACTGTGCGCCTTCCGCTCGCCGCCGCCGTCCACGGTGCGAAGCCTACGATCGAAGTCCCGCACACATCCCGTTGCCCCGACTGCCACGGAACGGGCGCGGAGCACGGGACCGCCCTCGAGACGTGCCCCCAGTGCCACGGTCAGGGTCAGGTCCGTCAGGTCCACCGTCGCGGGTACACTCAGCTCGTGACCGTCACCGAGTGCCCGAAGTGCCACGGCGCGGGGCAAATCATCCTCAAGCCCTGCCCGACCTGCCGGGGGACCGGACGTCTCCGCCAGGTCGAGCGGCTCGAGGTCACGGTTCCGCCGGGCATGGAGGACGGCGGGGTCCTACGGGTTCCGGGGCACGGCTCCGACGGACCGACGGGCGTCCCACCGGGCGACCTCTACGTACAGGTCGTTTTCGAGGGAACCGACCGGGTTCGACGCGAGGGCCAGGAGGCGTACACGGAGGTCACGGTTCCGCTCTCGACCGTCCTCTTGGGCGGCGAGATCACGGTCCCGACGATCGACGGGCGCGCCGCGCTCAAGATCCCGGCCGGAACCCAGCCCGAAACTCAGTTTAGGCTGCGTGGTCACGGGTTCCCCCGGCTGCACGGGAGCGCGCGCGGGTCCCTGTTCGTCACCGTCCACGTCGAGATCCCTCGTTCGCTCTCGGGGCGGGAGAGAGACCTCCTTCGGGAGGCGCTCCAGGGCGGCGCGGCCGCGCCACGGCGCGAGGGGATCTTCCATCGACGTTCGTCGTGACGATGGACGACGACGCGCTCCCCCGCAGTGAGCAGTACTTCAGCGAGCGTCCTCGCTCCCGATCCGCCCCCTCCGAGCTTCGGTTCCTCTACCGAGGCGAGCTCCTCGCCTTCACGGTCGATCGCGGGATCTTCTCGTCCCGCGGTCTCGATCCGGGCACGGCGCTCCTCATCGAAAACTTGAGCGTACGGAGGACGGACCGCGTCCTCGACGTGGGGTGCGGCTGGGGCCCCGTTGGGGTCGCCGCCGCGAAGGCGGCGAGGAAGGGGCACGTCGTGCTCACCGAGGTGAACCGGCGGGCGGCCCGACGGGCCCGGGAGAACCTCGAACGCAACCGCGTCGCGAACGCTGAGGTCCGAGTGGGGGCTTTCTTCGAGCCGGTCGCCGGCGAGCAGTTCGACGTGATCGCGACCAACCCACCGTACCGGGCGGGTCGCCCCCACGTCCTCCGCCTCCTCACGGAGGCCCCGCACCACCTTCTCGAGGGCGGCCGGCTCGTCCTCGTTGGGAAGGGAAGCCAAGGAATCCGGTTCTACCAGCGGTGGCTCGAGGAGCACTGGCCCGGGACGGTCGAGGTACTCGGGCGAGGCTCGGGCTATCGGGTCCTGGAAGGGCGCCTCTCATCGTCCCCCACCCGAGAGGGTGGGGACCGCCGCGGAGCGCTGGATCCGCCTCCGACCGGCGCTTAAGGACAGTTTCTCCCTCGAGCGTCCCGAAGTGCTTAAAAGCGTGGGGCTGCTGCGCGCCCGCACCCTCGAGCCGGGGGCGTCGAACCACGGCTTCCCTGTCGCGTTCCGCCCGGCGGTCGGGGGCGTCGACCCGATAGGGGAGTGACCCTCACGCCCAAGGAAACGAAGACCTCGAAGGAGGAGACCGCCGAGCCCGCCGCGGACGCCGGGCCGGAGGCCGCCCCGGAGAAGGGACCGAGGAAGGAAAAGGGGGCGAAGGGCAAAGAGGCGAAGGACGCGAAGGAGCCG
This sequence comes from Thermoplasmata archaeon, assembly GCA_030043835.1. Classification (GTDB taxonomy): domain Archaea; phylum Thermoplasmatota; class Thermoplasmata; order Lutacidiplasmatales; family UBA184; genus Lutacidiplasma. The sequence continues at coordinate 3,311 of JASHWY010000174.1, read as the reverse complement.
AAGGAGGGAGGAAAGAAGGGCAAGGCCGGTCCGCCCGCCGGCTCCAAGGCGGCGAAATTCGTTCCCGACAACCCCAACTTCCGCTACATCGTCCGGATCGCGAACTCCGACTTGGACGGAACCCGCTCCGTTGCGCTCGCGCTCACCGGCGTGCGCGGCGTCGGTCTGCGCATCGCCGAGGTCGCTTGCCACCTCGCCGGAGTGAACAGCGCCGAGCGGATCGGCAACCTTCCCGAAGCGACCGTCGAGGGCCTCGAGCAGACCCTCGCGTCCCTTCCGAGCAAGGTCCCCGCGTGGATGTCCGACCACCGGGGCGAGCCGTTCCTGGGCGAGACCCTGCACCTGATCGGACCCGACGTCGAGAGTCGGCGGCGGGACGATGTCAACGTCATGAAGATGGTCCGCAGCTATCGAGGCGTCCGTCACGAGAGGGGGCAGAAGGTGCGCGGCCAGCGCACCCGCTCCAACGGCCGCACCGGAATGGCGGCGGGAGTGCTCAAGAAGGCGGCGAAGGAGGCGGCAGCCGCTGCGGCCCGGGAAGAGGCCGCGCCGAGCGCACCGGCGGCCGCCGCTCCGGCCGCCCCCGCGAAGGCCACGGCGGCGAAGAAGGAGTAAGGGAACTGTGGGCGACCCCAAGTTCCTCCGTCGGACCTACGACACCCCGAAGCACCCGTGGGAGGCCGGCCGGATGGCCGAGGAGCGAAAGCTCCTCGCGAAGTACGGCCTCAAGAACAAGCGGGAGCTCTGGAAGGCCCAGTCGATCCTCCGTCGGTTCCGCGGACAGGCTCGGGAGCTTCAGGCCCGTCTACGTGCCGGCGAGAGCCAGGCCCAGCGGGAAACGGCCTTGCTCCTCGCCCGACTCACGCGGCTCGGGGTGCTCTCCGAGGCGAACCCCACGATCGACGACGTGCTCGCGCTCACCACCGAGGAGGTGCTCAAGCGCCGGTTTGAATGGATCGTTCTCACCCGTGGGCTCGCACCGACCGCGTTCGCCGCGCGTCAGTGGATCGTCCATGGCCACTTCTCCATCAACGACCACCGGGTGACCCGACCCGGGTACCTCGTCCCGTCCTCGGAGGAGAACCAGATCACCTACACGCCGACGAGCCCGATCTCGAGCGACGACCACGCGGCTCGGGTGGCGCTGCGCGACCGATTGAAGGTCCGTCCCGTCGAGCCGACCACCGAGGCCCCGGCCCCCGAGGCGGGAGCGTAGACGATGACGAAGATCGGCATCGCCCACATCTTCGCGAGCTACAACAACATCCACATCACGGTCACCGACATCACGGGAGCCGAGACGCTCGCCAAGGCGACCGGCGGGATGGTCGTGAAGGCGGCGCGCGACGAGTCGAGCCCGTACGCTGCAATGAAGGCGGCCGACCAGATCGCGGCCGTGATCAAGGAGAAGGGGTACGACACCCTCCACGTCCGGGTCCGGGCCCCCGGCGGCAACCGGTCCCGGTCGCCCGGGCCCGGCGCTCAGGCCGCGATCCGCGCGCTCGCGCGGGCTGGGGTGCGGATCCAGCGCATCGAGGACGTCACCCCCGTGCCCCACGACGGAACCAAGCCGAAGGGCGGCCGCCGGGGCCGGAGGGTCTAGCCCGATGCCGGTGACGGTCGACGAGCTGAAGCCGCGCTCGGCACGACTCGAGATCCAGGGGGCTTCGGCCTCTCAGGTCAACTCGATCCGCCGCACGCTCTTAGCCGACGTGCCGAAGCTCGCGATCGAGGACGTCGAGTTCCACCTGGGACCGATCCGCGACGAGGCGACGGGGAAGGACTACGACTCCTCGACGAGCATGTTCGACGAGGCGGTCGCGCTTCGGCTCGGCCTCCTTCCGATCCCGACGGACCTGGGCCAGTTCCGCCGCAAGTCGGAGTGCGATTGTGGGGGCGCGGGGTGCGTCCACTGCCAGGTGATGTTCTCGGTCGACAAGAAGGGCCCGTGTACGGTCTACGCGAAGGACGTCGTCCCGCTCGGGGACGCAACGCTCCAGATCCTCGAGCCCGACGTGCCGATCGTGCGCCTCGGCGCGCGCCAGGCCCTCCTCGCCTACGCGACGGCGACGGTCGGGAGCGCCCGGGATCACGCGAAGTGGCAGGTCGCCCACGGGGTGGGCATGTTCCCCCGTCCGCACGTCAAGATCTCGCGGAAGGAGGGGACCTCGGACGCGACGCTCAAACGCGCCGCCGCGGCGTGCCCGGTCAACATCCTCGAATTTTCGGGGGGAAAGCTCACGGTAACGGACGAGACGAAGTGCATCTTCTGCGGTGCGTGCGAGAAGATCGCGGACGACGGGTCGATCAAGATCGAGGCCGACGAGGAGGACTTCTTCCTGACCTTCGAGACCGACGGCTCGTTGAGCGCCCGCGAGGCGCTTCGCTACGCGCTCAAGAACTTGAAGGGCCGCTTCGAGGACCTTCGCGACTCGATCCAGGCGATCCCGTAGCGCGGGTCGAGCTCGTCCAATCCCACCGCAGGATCGCGGCGACCCGCCCGAGACCCGCGAGGCGCCTTCCGGCTTCTCCGTCGTCTCGGACGATAAAGAGCCGCACCCGACCCGACCGGGCCCGGTCGAGGACGGGGGCGAGTGCGGGGTCCGCGATCAGGGAGTCCGAGACGAGGAGCGTCTCCACGGCGCCCTCATTGACCGCCTCTTCCACCTCCGCGGCGCCGACCGCGGCTCGGGTTCCTCCCGCGAGAGAGCGTACGAGCCGCTCCACCATCTCGGCCTCCTCGGCGGCGACGCTGCCTCGGAGCGCTTCGGTCGCCTTCCCGGACCGTAACAGCTCGTCGATCCCGACGCGTCCGGACTCCGCCGTGGGATAGATCTTCATCTTCTTTGCGAGCGCCGGCTCCTCCTCGGTGAGGCGACGGGCGAGCTGCTCCTTCAAGAACCCTGGCCCCGCGATCACGATGGCGGTCACGTCCGGCCCCTCGCGGCGGAGCACGCTCAGAAGCTCGTCGACGTACGCGGTCCGGTCCTTCTCGTTCTGAGCGCCCTTATACTGTTTTCCTGCGATCGTCCGTCGAACGTCCGCGACCGGCTCGATAGCGCGACCCCGAAGGCGAACGAACGATGAGTCCCCCCAGTCGACCGCCCCGAGGAGGATGGTGGGGTCTCCTCTCCCGGCGAGCCCCTCGTCGAGGATCGCCCGTTCGGCGGCGGTGAGCTCGGGCTTCGCGACCACGACCTCGTCGCCCTCGGTCAGGTCGAGGGTGTGGTGGCGACCGATGTCGAACGGGCCTTCGACAATCGGGCCGGTCACCCGAACGTGCTTCGAGAATCCGTGGAACTCGACCTGCT
>JASHWY010000173.1 GCA_030043835.1 Thermoplasmata archaeon | reverse complement strand
GGCGGACCCCGAAGGGGTCCGAGGTCGCTCCGGAGCCTGCGCGTCTGCTGCGGGGGGTGGACCCGAACGAACTGACCCGGCATCCGAGCCTGCGCTCCGAGCTCCCGAAGTAAGCGTCGTGGGATGGTCAAGGGCAGTGTGCCCAGAAGACGCCGCATGAGGCACGAGAACGGCTGAGCCGAGTGCCGCCGTCGTGGCGAGGACTACGACCGTCAAAAGGAACGCGAGATGAACGGGTACGCGTGTCAATTCTTCCAGCGGGTCCGGTACATCAACGTACGGCGGTCGACCTCCGGGCGGAGGGACTGGTCCGGTACTATAAGGACACGGCAGACGGCCGAAACTCGGGACGAGCAGGGTACTCCGAGTGAATCGGAGACCCGCCCGGGGAAGATGGGCGCGAGGGCCGTCACGTCCACGACGGCCGTCGCCGCAGAGACGTAAGTCGATCCCCGAAGGACGGCGTCGGGGCCGGTCGACCCACGAACCGTCACCTTAGAATTCTGCGGAGCGGAAGCGCCCGGGCGTGAAACCGAAAGATACGCCCGAGAGCCGTCTCCGGAACCCGGAAGTTGATACCTCACGGTTCAGGCGATGGAGGAGGAGAGAGGGACGCGAGCGTTCGGCGAGCCGCGGGGCGAGGTCGAAAAGGGCGGGTCGACGCTCGGATCGACCGGCCACGACCTCAACTTCGGGACACGGGGCCCTGACACTGCAGGCTCGGAGGTACCTGCAGCCCCCGGGGGTTCGAATCCACTGGGCGCCTTGGGCCCGCGGATAGCCCTTGGGCGGGGTCCATTCCCCGAGCGTGCCGATAAGCGCTCTGAGACCGTAAGGCCGGGCGGTGACGGATGGCGCCCGTGGGTGAGTCCAGTTATGACGAACGATACTCGCACTCTGGTTGGTATTGGGGAACGAAGCCGACCGGACTGGCTCGCGACGTCCTGCGAGTCGTTCGTTCGCTTCCGCGGCGGTCTCGAGAGCTGATTGACCTGGGTTCTGGCGAGGGGAGGGATTCGATCTACTTTGCGCGGCGCGGGTTCCGGGTCGAGGGTGTGGACATCTCCCGAGTCGGTGTCGTCAAGGCGGCACAGCGTGCGGCCCGGCTCGGACTTAGAATTCGGTTTCAAGTCGGAGATCTCAGGACCTACCGGCTCAAGCACCCGGTCGATGTGGTGTTTTGCTCCGGGGCTCTGAACAATCTCCCGCGACGAATCCGGGGAGCCCGGCTCGCTCATTTCAAAGCGAACACCGTGCCCGGGGGAATCAACGCGATGAACGCATTCGTCCCCAAGCCCTACCTTGCACCCTCTCCGGAGATGGATGCCTCCGAGTCTCCTTTTCGTTCCGGGGAATTGCTCGGCTACTACTGGGACTGGAGAATCCTCGACTCGGGACAGGTGGAGTTTGATTGCAACTCGAGCGGCGTACCCCACCGACACGCGATGGACGTGGTCATCGCCCAGAAGCCCGGCTGAGTGGATTCGCTTCGACCGTGGGTCAGCGCGCCGGGCCTCGCACCCGGCCACCTCTGCGTGGACCTCTCGTCCCAGGCCCAGTAAATCTCGGGACACGGGCGCGGAGGGATTTGAACCCTCGACCGCCGGGTTAGGAACCCGGTGCCCTATCCAGACTAGGCGACGCGCCCCGACTCTCTCGCCGTCCGGGACTTATGACGGCTTCGCCGCGACCGGCCGCTCGCCGGGAAGGAGCCGGTCGTACCGATGGTCCACGGGGGCCGTGAACCCGGAGGAGGCCTCCTGGACGATCTCGATGCTTTCGAGATACTCCCGCAGCGTGGGCAACACGGGTCGTCGGCCCGGCGCGGTCCCCGGGGTGCCGGGCGCTCCTCCGCCCAGGGCCCCGAGGAGCCATCGGTCCTCCCCGACCGTGAAAAGGAACGGAAAGACCCGAGACTCCCGGGTCAGCACGGCGAACAGCTGCTCGGGCTGGGCCCGGGGTTTCGGGGAGCCCGAGATCAGTACCACCTGGTCGGTCGACCGCCCTTGGAACGGAGGGACCCGGGCTGGATCCAGCAACGTCCGGTGAGAGATCCACCCTCGGGCCAGGAGCTTTCGCTGGGAGAACGGCAGCCCGAACGGGCCGACGAGATGGCCTCCCCGTCCCTGGTCGGTGGCCACGAAGGGCCGACGAAGGAGCTCGCCGACCGCCCAGCGCTGATGGTCGGAGAGCGTCGGTTCGGAATCCTCCGACCCCCCGAGACCGCCGCCGAGCCCGTGCGGGTAGGAGAGCGTCCCTTCGGTGCCGGCGAGATGGGACCAGAGCCCCTCGAAATCGAAGTACACGGGAACGGTGGGGCCATCGGCGCGCACCGTGACGGTCAGGGGGGGCGCCGCGAGACGGCCCGAGACGACCCTCTCGAGCCCTTTTCGCGCTTGCGCTTCGGCCGAATGGAAGAACACGGCGAGCGCGACCTGCCCGCCGGTCCACAGCAGCACGTTACCGGCGTCGCCGGCGGCGGCCCGGGCGAAGGTCTCGAACCGGTCGGCGTACGGCCGGGCGACCAGCGTCGTGACGAACGGGAGCCCGAGAGGGACGGGATGGGGGACGTAGCGGTCCCGCAGCCAGCCCTCTTCATACGCCCGGCGTCGGACCGCGTGGTAGGTGGACCTCGGCACCTTGATCTGCCGAAGTCGGTCCCGCTCGCGGTCGGGACGGGCGGCGAGGAGCACCGCGATGACCCGCGCCTCCGCGTCGGTCAGCGCTCGCACGGGGTCCGGACCTCCCGTCTGCTATGGCATAGCACGGCGTCCAAGTCGCGCGGAGAGGCCCGGAACTTTTGCTTAAGAGCGGGGCGCCACTTTCTCGTTCTCGGGAACAACGCGTCCCGGGACCGAAGCCGTATGCCTCCGCGCGCTCTCCGCATTTCAGCAATCCTTTCGGTATCGTTGGCCCTCTTGATGGTATTGGTGCTGGCCGCGCCTTCCCTCGCGTCGGCCGAGCCGTCACCGGCGGGGGGGCTGGGCCCGAGCCCGTGGGCCTACGGCTTCCTCAAGACCTATTCCGTCGGGCCGCGCACGGCCTCCGACGGCTAGCAGTACCAGGGCAACGCGACCATCGGCTACTCGGTGATCATCGGCCAGACGAACTCAACGACCGACCCGTCCGATTTCGAACTCACGGTCGAGCGCACGATGGGGGTGCTCTTCTCGATCGAGTTCTGCAATCCCTCCTGCTCCTCGCCGACCTCCTACTGGACCCTCTCCTATCACGCCTGGGAGGCCCTGGACGCCTCCGCGAACTTCACGACGAGCGCTACGGTCAACGTTCTGGGCGGCTTCACCGCGAAGGCCATCGGACTCCTCAACTCCAGCACGACGCTTAAGGCGAACCTGACCGAGGTCGCCCACTCCGACCTCCTCGGCGCGGGCGGCGAGGTGACTCGTTCGAAGTACCTGAGCGCGAACATCTCGGGGATGTA
>JASHWY010000172.1 GCA_030043835.1 Thermoplasmata archaeon | reverse complement strand
ACGAGCATCTCGAGCTCGCGTCGGGTCTCCTCAAATCCCGTCGAGGCGGCCCGGAGGACGCCCCCTGCGGTGCCGGCGGCGCTCGCGCCGAGGGCGAGCGCCCGCGCGACGTCGAGCCCCGACCGGACTCCGCCGCTCGCGACCACAGGGAGCCCGAGCGGGACGAGCTCGAGGACCGACACGGGGGAGGGGATCCCCCAGTTCCAGAACGTCTTCCCCACTCGAGCCTCCCGATCGGCTCCCTGCTCGAGGGCCCGATAGTGCTCGACGGCGGCGAACGACGTGCCGCCGGTGCCGCTCACGTCGAACGCCTTCACGTTCCGGTCGCGGAGCTCCTCGGCGACCGACCGGGAGATCCCGGCTCCGGTCTCTTTCACCAGCACCGGGAACTCGCGGGCGAGCGCACCGATGCGGTCGAGCGCGCCCCGCGCCCTCCGGTCCCCCTCGGGCTGTACCATCTCCTGGAGGAAGTTTAAGTGGATCGCGAGGACGTCGGCGTGGATGAGCTGCATCGCGGCGCGGACGTCGTCCGGGCCGACCACGTGGTCCCCGGGCTTCTGGGGGATGATCTGGGGAGCCCCCAGGTTCGCGAACTTGAGCGGGACCGGGTACGGGGCGACGGTCGCGTAGCTCTCGGGATATTGGCCTTTCAAGATGGCCGCCCGCTCGCTCCCGACGCCCATGGCGACGCCGACCTCGGCGGCCGCGTGGGCGAGGTTCTCGTTGATCTTCGCCGCGTCGGGGAAGCCCCCCGTCATCCCGGTAATCACGATCGGGGCGTTCAAGCGGTGCCCCAAGAGAGTGACCGTAGGGTCGATCTCGTCGAAGTCGACCTCGGGGAGCGCCCGGTGGACGAGCTGGACGTCGTCCCAGTAGCGGTACCGCCCCTCGACGTCCTTTCCGAGAACGACCTTGACGTGTTCCGCCTTACGGTGCGAGAGGTCGAGGCCCCCGGGATTCCCCCGCCGGCTCGGGGGGTCGTGCGTGCGCCCAACTCCCGTAGACCGTCTCCCCCCGAATGGCGCGCGGAAGCTCTCCATCCTTGAGTCCGCTAATAAGAACTGCGTCGGCTCCCGCTCCGGCGATCGCGCGCATCGCCATGACCTTGCCTCGGATCCCGCCGGTGACGTCGGGCGCGCCGCGGGTGGGACGAAGCGCTTCCACGGTCGCTTCGGTTACTTCCCGGACGACCGAGCGTCGAGGGCCGGGGGGTCCCTCCAAGATCCCGGGCACGTCGCTCACGAAGACGACGCGTCCGACCGGTAGCGCCTTCACGAGCGCGAGCGCGATCGTGTCGGCGCTCACGATCGACGCGCCCCACGCGTCGTCCGGAACCACGTCGCCGAACGAAACCGGTAGGCGCCCCGCCGCGAGCGCCTCGGAGAACGGGCCCGCATCGAGATCGACGAGCTCTCCGTCCCGGTTCCGGGCGTGGGTCGCGACGGGGACGGAAGCGGGAGCCGCACCCGCGCGGACGAGCTCCTTAAGCACCATGAGGTGGAGGCGCCGGACCTCCGTCGCCACGATGGCCGCGCCTCGCGCTCGCTCTCCCGGGGTCGCGCTCCGTTCGGGCGCGCGGGCGAGCCCGAAGCGCTGAGCCCCGGGATGACCGAACGAACCGGCTCCGTGGAGGAGGATGACCGGGGCCCGCGGGACGCTCGCGATCTCGCGCGCGAGACGGCCGAGGACCTTCGGTCGGGCGCTCTCCACCTCTCGCTTACGGGTGAGGACGCTCCCGCCGAGCTTCACGACCACGAGCGGCCGGTCGGCCCCGGGCGGGGAAGCCATCGGTCGGGCACCGCCTCTACGCGTGGTCTAGGCCGGAGCGAGGGTGGAACAGCATGAGCGCTCCCGCGATGAGCGCAAGGAGCCCGGCGAAGTAGAGCCAGTTTCCGGTTAAGAGCCAATACGCGACCGTGAAAAGGCCGAGTCCGCAGAGGAGCGCGGCCAGGACTACCCACGGGATCGAAATCGTGCGTGCGGCCGACGGATCTATCGTGGCGTGGCTCCCCGCAAGGTCCGACATCGACCGCTACGGAGACCCGGCTCCTTCAAATGGGTTCGGTCGAGTCGTACGCGAGGGAAACCACCCGTCGGAACGCCGGCGACGTTCGGTGACGTCGCTCCCGGACGATTTTTCGCCGCAAGGTAGATATGGCATGCCCTCCTCGCCGACCCCGCCCGAGGCCCGGGTAGGTGTTGACGGTGTCACCTGCTCCCGAGGATCGCCCTATCGAGACGAGCGGGCAGCCCGCGCGCGAAGCGGGCCATCCGGCGGTCGCTCCCGTCGGCGACCGCCCGTCGGGGGGAGGTCCGGTCGGTGCGCCACCGGTGTCCGCGCCGACCCCTCCCTCCGGCACCCCGAGCTCGGCCGGGGAGTTCTTGGACTCGATCCTGCAGACGAAGAGCGACCTCTTCCGGGGGAGCCGCGAGGTCCTTCGCGATTCGTACGTCCCGAGCCGGCTTCCGCACCGCGAGCAGCAGATCCGCCAGGTCTCCGAGGTCCTCGCGCCGGCGCTACGGGGCGATGTGCCCTCGAACCTCCTCATCTACGGGAAGATCGGGACCGGGAAGACCGCCGTCGTGGCCCAGGTGCGGCAGGACATCCAGCGACGGGCCGAGCTCTCGGCCCAGCTCACCTTCGTCACCGTGAACTGCGGGAACATCGACACGGCGTACAGCCTCCTCCAGACGATCGGGAACACGTTCGCGAAGACCGAAGGGGAGCGGATCCCGACGGGCTGGTCGCTCGACCGGGTTCAGACCGCGATGCGACGCCTCCTCGACACGAAGGGAGGGACGATCCTCCTCGTCCTCGACGAGATCGACCGGCTCGTC
>JASHWY010000171.1 GCA_030043835.1 Thermoplasmata archaeon | reverse complement strand
AGTCCGGATGCGGAAAGACGACGGTAGGGCGGCTCCTCCTGCGCCTCATCCCTCCGACGTCCGGGCACACGTTCTACCGACCTCCCGCCGACGATCTCCGTAGGATCGATCAGCTCTACGCGACGCTTCAGCCGTTCGCCTCCCAGATCGAGGCCGAGCTCGCGGGGGCGCCCCCCGAGGTCACGGCCGCGCTCCACGAGCTCGACGGGTTCGCCCGCAAGTACTCGCTCTACCGGAAGTCCCGGCGGGAGATGCACTCGCTCCGCGCCAAGCTCCAGATCGTCTTCCAGGACCCGTTCGGCTCCTTGAGCCCCCGCATGCTCGTGCGTGACATCGTTTCGGAACCGCTCTCGATCCACCATGTCGGCACGCGCGCCGAGCGAGCCCGCCGGGTCACCGAGCTCCTCTCCAACGTGGGGCTCAACCCCGAGCACGAGTGGCGGTACCCGCACGAATTCTCGGGCGGTCAGCGCCAGCGGATCTGCATCGCGCGTGCGCTCGCGCTCCGACCCGACTTCATCGTGCTTGACGAACCGACGAGCGCGCTCGACGTCTCCGTTCAGGCCCAGATCCTGAACATCCTGCGCCAGCTCCAGATCGAGCAGGGCCTCGCCTACCTGTTCATCTCGCACCACCTCTCGGTCGTGAGGGCCGTGAGCCAACGGGTCGTTGTCATGTACCTAGGGAAAATCGTCGAGCGTGCCCCCACCGACGCGCTCTTCTCGCGCCCGATGCATCCGTACACGCAGGCGCTTCTGTCCGCGATTCCGATCCCCGACCCCGAATTGAAGCGGGAACGGATCGTGTTGCGGGGGGACGTCCCGAGCCCGGCGGCACCCCCCTCAGGATGTCGGTTCCACACCCGTTGCCCGGCCGTCATGCCGGTCTGCTCGAAGGTCGATCCTCCGCTCCTCGAAGTGCGGCCGGATCACTTCGTGGCCTGCCACCTCTACCCTCAGGGAATCACCCGACCCTCGCTCGAAATGCCCGCGAGCGCTGCGGTCCGCGAAGCGCCGGCCGAGGCACCGCTCGCCTAGGAGCGCGGAGGGGTTTGTGCGCCCCGAAGTCTTTGAGTCGGACGAGACGCCCCCTCCCGACGAAGGCGAGCGCTTCGCGCTCGAAGCCCGGATGGACCGGGTCGCGGAGGAGAAACGCCGCGCTCTCGGGGAGCCCGGCCCAACGTGGCGGGAGTGGTGGTTCCAATCCGGTTCCAAGTGGTACGTCGGCCTGGGGTTCCTGATCCTCGACGTTTGGCTCCTAAGTGCTGCGTTCGAGGCCGGCGCGGCGACCTTGGGGTTCCTCGCCCTCCTACCGGCACTCTACGCGGAGTTCCTCCTCTACCGGTTCCTCTACTACCAGCCCCCGGTGGGCCCTTCCGCGTCCGAAGGTCGGTTCCGCCGGACGTGGACGCGCCCGGTCGAGTACGGTCGCTGGACCCGTGAGGCCGCAATCGAGAAGGCCGGCGGGACGGTTCCCCGTGCTGAGGGCGGGCCCGATCCCAGAGAGTTCCTGTAACGGGAGTCGCCCGGGCCTAAATAGCGGGCGAGATTGGCAACATCGTGTCGCGGCCCGCCCGTCGCCTCCGCCTCGCTCCGTCCCTCCTCAGCGCCGATTTTGGAGCCCTCGGGGAGGCGGTGAGCGCCGCCGAGGCCGCGGGAGCGGACGCCTTCCATCTCGACGTGATGGACGGCCACTTCGTCCCGAACATTTCGTTCGGGCCGGGGCTCGTCGCCGCGGTGCGCGCCCGCACCCGGCTCCCGCTCGACGTGCACCTCATGATCGAGGACCCGCTGCGATACGTCGAGGCGTTTCAGCGCGCGGGGGGCGACACGCTCGTCTTCCACGTCGAGGCCAAGTCGCCTCCCGAAGCCGTCGTCCGGGAGGTGCACCGGCTTGGGGCTCAGGTCGGCATCGCGCTCCGACCCGACACGCCGTTCGGGGCCGTCGAGCCGTACCTCGGAGTCGTCGACCAGGTCATGGTCATGGGCGTCCACCCTGGGTTCTCGGGCCAGCGATTCCTCCCCCATGTGCTCCCGAAGCTCACGGAGGCTCGGGAGCGTCTGGACGCGCTCGGACGGGACGCCGACGTCTCGATCGACGGCGGCGTCACGGTCGAGAACGCGGTCGATACCGCCGCGCACGGCGCGACGTTCTTCGTCTGCGGGAACTCCGTCTTCGGAGGGGGTCCGATCGCCGAGAACTTGAGGCGGCTTAGGGCTTCGGTCGAGGAGGGCGCGCGGCGTGGAGTTCGGTGAACTTTCGGCCGCCTACGAGCGGCTCGAGGCCGAGCCGAAGCGCCTCGCGATGCGCTCGATCCTCGTCGAGCTGATTCGTCCCCTGCGCCCCCCGACGCTCGCCGAGGTCCTCTACCTCTCGCAGGGAATGCTGCGTCCCGAATACGAGGGGGTCGAGCTCGGGGTCGCCGACTCGCTCGCCCGTCGCGCGGTCTCGCTCGCGACCGGCACGGACGAGGCCGAGGTCCTCCGCTTGACGAAGGCGTCGGGGGACTTAGGAACGACGACGGCCGACCTCTTGGGAAGGGTCCGACGCCTGGGGTCCGCCGCCCCGCTCCGGGTGGACGAGGTGT
>JASHWY010000170.1 GCA_030043835.1 Thermoplasmata archaeon | reverse complement strand
CGAGCGCCGCCGATCGCTCTCCGCGCGCAACGCGGTCGGAGGGGTCGGACCGAAGTCGCTCGATGAACCGTCGGAAGCGCTGAATCACCCGGTCGGTCCGGAGGTCATCACTTAAGTCGCGTCGCACTCCCTCGGCCAGCGCGCGCGCGTGCCGGGCCCCATAACGGCCTCCGGCTCCGGGGGACGTCCAATCCCGGAGGCTCGCCCGAACGATATCGAATTCCGCGGCCGCGCGCGCGTACGCGGCGTCGTCCCACTCGAGCCGCTCCGTGTACGGGAGACCGGTGAGGTACCAGCGCAGGCTGTCGGCCGACGCGCTGGAGAGCGCTTCCTGGATCGAGACCAAGTCGCCCGTCGATTTGGCCATCTTGAGCCCGTTCTGCGTAACGAAGGCCATGTGAACGAACAGGCGAGAGAACGGCCGTCGTGCGAGCGAGAGCGCGATCTCGTTCTCCGCAAAGTGGTGCGGGAAGATGAGGTCGCGACCCCCGCCGTGCACGCCCACGGGGATTCCGAGGAGCTTCTCCGCCATGGAGTAGCACTCGAGGTGCCAGCCGGGCATGCCCCGTCCCCACGGGCTCCGCCAGGACGGTAACGGGGGATCCTGGCGCCTCCAGACCATGAACTCTCCGGCCTCACCATCGACCCTCGGGAACGGGTGCCCCGGCTCGGGGACCGCGTGGACGGCGAGTGCCTCTCCCGTCGGGAAGTTTTGGCCACGGGCGCGTTTGGGCGGATCGTAGACCCACTCCTCCCCGCGTCGATGGACCCGCCCCGTCTTCTCGAGCCGCCGGGCGACCTCGATCATCTGGGGGACGAAGGCGCTCGCTCTCGGACGGTAGTGAGGCCGCTTCACCCGGAGTGCGTCGATATCCCGGAAGAACCGCGCCTCCTCGCTCCGGGCCAGCGAACGCCAGGAAACGCCCAACTCTTGGGCCCGGGCGCTGATCTTGTCCTCGAAGTCGGTGATGTTCATGACGTGTCGGACCGATCGGTCGTCCGCCTCGAGCGTGCGCCGAATCAGGTCGAACTCGATGTAGGTCCGGGCGTGCCCGACGTGGGAGGGGGCGTAGACCGTCGGCCCGCAGACGTAGAGCTCGACCGGGCGGTCCGGTCGGCCGCGGACCTTCTTCCGGGCTCCCGAGAGCGAGTCCCGAAGGCTGAGGCTCATGGTCGCCCCTGCCGGCGCCTTGAGCCCCTTAACGTTTCGGTGGGTGGTGAGGGCTCCCCTGCGGGCCCTGAGCCGGGGGGACCCCTCCTTCTGCGGGAGCGGAGAGGCGACGGCGTGGTGAGCCGAGCGCGCCAGACCCTCCTAAGCCGGTCATCTCCCGTTGCCTCGGTGAAGGGAGAGCACCCTCCCCTCCGCTCGGCAGCTTCATCTAGGGGGCCCCTGTGCCGGAACGTACCCTGGATCGCCCCGTGGAGACTCTGTTCCTCCTCGTTGAGACCGAGATGGGCCGCCTCGACGAGGTGATGAAGCGCCTCAAGGCCGTCACCGGGGTCACCGAGGTCCATTCGGTGACCGGGCCGTTCGACCTCATCGTAAAGGTCGAGGCTCCGCACATCAACACCGCGCTTGACACCGTCGTCCATCGGATCCGCAAGATCCCGGGCATCAAGTCGACCGAGACCCTCGTGGCGGTGGACCTCACCGGATAAGACCCGGGACCGGCGCCTAAATAGGCCCGGTGGCCTCGCGCCAGCGATGGTCGCGAAAGGCGAGGTAGCCCCCGATTTCGAGGCGCCCAACCAGGACGGAACATCGTTTCGGCTGTCGTCGCTCCGCGGCACCCCCGTGGTCCTCTACTTCTATCCGAAAGCGGACACGCCCGGCTGCACGATTGAGGCGAAGGGGTTCCGGGACCATTATGACGAGTTCCGCGCGAAGAAGGTCAGCGTTGTGGGAGTAAGCACCGACGAGTGCGAGGAACAGAAGGCGTTCCGGTCGAAGTACGGGCTCCCGTTCCCGCTCATCGCCGACCGGTCGAAGGCCGTGGCGACGCAGTACGGAGTGCTCGGCCCGCGCGGGAACGCCCGTCGGGTCACGTTCCTCATCGACCCTCGCGGCACCGTGGTCGACGTGATCGACTCCCCGTCTCCGGCCCCGCACCTCGAGCGGGCGCGCGCGACATTCCTCGCCGCCTAGGAAAGAACGTCTCGGTGCCTCAGGGCCGACGACTCTCGGCGAGGGGCACCGCTCGCGCCCGCTGGCCTCACGACCCGTCTTTCTCCGTGCCGGGCCGGCCGGTCCCAACTACGTCGTAGAGGTTCCCGTCGAGGCTAGCGAGGGTGACGCAGTACCTCCGTCGATCACCCAGATCCGGTCTGCGTCGCGGGAGCCGCCGGCGTCCCCGCGGGCGGGGATCGCCTTCTCCCGCTCAAACTCCAGACCCGGTCCCCGAGGACCTGGAGCGAGGCGGGGACGAGGAACGTCCGCACGACCATCGCGTCCAAGAGGACCGCGATCGCGACCGAGAAACCGATCGCCGCGATCAGGATGAAGGAGCCGGCGGTGAGCGCGGCGAACGCGCTCGCGAGGATGACCGCGGCGGCGGTGATGATCCCGCCGGTCCGCGCGAGGCCCTCCACCGTGGCTTCGGTCGAAGGTCGACCCCGGACCCGCTCCTCGCGGATCCGGGTGAGGAGGAAGATGTTGTAGTCGATCCCAAGCCCCAGGATGAGGATGAAGAGGATCGTCCGGACGTAGAAGAAGAGCGGGAATCCCAAGAGCTCCTGAAAGACGAGGTAGGTGAGCGCCCAGGCCCAGCTGATCGATAGGCCGATCGTCGCGATCGCCATGAGCGCGATGATCCACGAGCGCAGCACGACCAGGAGCACGATCACGAGCCCGATCGTCACCGCGATGACGAGGTAGGTCGTGGCGGCGTTGGTCGCCTCCGCGAGGTCGTTGATGGTGGGAGCGCCTCCCCCGTACGCGGTCTCGGTGATTGCGGAGTGCGTCGCGGCATAGCTCGCGAACGAACTCTCGACCGAGGTGACGGCGGTCACGGCAGCGACCGAAAGACCGCTCGCGGACGGAACGAAGTCGAGGAGGACCGTCTTCCCGTCGGTCCCGACGAACGACGCCAGGACCTCGAGGAGGTTGGTGCGCAGGGCCGGCGGGAGCGTGGAGAGATTGAGCCACTCGGAAAGCGGGGCCCCGTGGGGCCCGATCGGGGACGTGACCGACGCGATCCCCGAGGTGTTGGTGGCTAAAGCGGTCAGTTGGGCCAACTCCGTGAACTCGGTTCCGTTCGTTGCGTTCCCTACGAGAAGTGGCGCCCGGAAGGTGACGAGGGCGAACGACGGCGTGGCGAACCCCGGACCGAACCGGTCGCCGAGGTCGGCGAGGCCCTGCGTCGCCGGGTGTCCGCTCGGGAGCTGCTGGTAGAAGTCGTACGACAGCGGGACGGTGAGGGCGATCGCGATGAGGGGGATCGAGATCGCGAGGAGGACCGCGAGGAACGCCCACGGTCGCCGCTGGGTAGCCCGGGCGACCCGGTAGAAGTACGTCCGCTCGGTGCGGTTCCGCTCGGCGACGACCGCGGCCCGACGGGCGAACCGAGCTCCCGAAGTCGGCCAGAAGATCCGGGGCCCGAGCAGCTTCAAGCACGCCGGGATCATCGTGAGCGCGAGGAGGACCGTGATGAGGATCGCGAGCGCCAGCACCTCTCCCCACTGGGAGAGGAGGGCTACGCCGCTGAAGGCGAGCGCGAAGGTCGCGATGATCGCGGTCGAACCGCTCGTCGCCACCGATTGCCCGGCCCACGCGACCGAGGTCGCGATCGCCTCGTCCGACGTGGCTCCGCGGACGAGCTCCTCCCGGTACCGGGCGACCAGGAAGATCGAATAGTCCGTGCCCACGCCGAGCACGAAGACCTCCTCGAGGGTCAGGGAGGTGGTGTCGACGTGCTGGACCAAGGTGCCGATGAGGACCGTCCCACCGAGCCCGAGGACGAGCGCGATCCCGAGCCCCGCGAACGTGACGAGCGGCGTGATGGGGGAGCGGAAGTAGAGCATCGAAATCGCGAGGAGGAGCCCAACGGTGAGCGGGAGGACGAGCGCGAGCGACGCATTGATGGCGTTCTGGGTCAAGAGGTCGAGCGGGGCCGGACCGGTCTGCACGTACGAGATCGAGCCGGTCCGGTCCGAAGCGTGGAGAACGCCCGGCACGAGCGCGTCGATGAGGTCGAGATCGTGATAGACCGGGTCGCCGCCGCTAGCGTTCGTCGCACTATCGGCCACCAAGAACGACACATCGATGAGCTGGGCGGTCCCCTCGGGGTTGACGAACTCGCTCTGTATGCCGTACGGGACGGCGAGCGGCTCGGTCGCGAGCGTCGCGTTGGCAACGGCGCCGTTCGCCCACGCGGTCGCTTCGGCCGCGGTGAGCGTGGTGTTCGGAAAAGCGTTGAAGACGGTGAGGACGAACGACGCGGGAAGTCCAGACTCTTCCGCGAGCACGATCGACGCCGTCGACCGTAGCGGCGAGGACAACGTCGAGTTCTCGATACCGAGCGTCGCGAGGACCGTTTCGGGAACCAGCTGCTGAGCAGGGAGAGGGACCAGGACCGGGATGAGCGGCCCCTCGTTGGTCCGGGCCGCAGCGTCAGCGCACGCTAGGACGTCCGCGGCGGGCTCGGCCCAGCAACGAGCCGTGCCGTTGAATCCCGCATCCGTGCTGTCGAAGCCGGCATAGAACGCGTTCAAGACCTCGCTTAAGGTCGCGTTCGCGAGGGTCGCGTTCGTCATTTGGAACGCGGGGTAGCTCGCGTTCTGGGGGGTGGCTCC
>JASHWY010000020.1 GCA_030043835.1 Thermoplasmata archaeon | reverse complement strand
CCGCGTTCGACGCCGCCGCGACGACGCTCGGCTCCTCGATCGCCATCGGAACGAGATAATCCCTGTCGTTGATCCGAAAGTTCGTCGCGACCCCGAGCGGGAGTGGCATCACCCCGATCACGTTCTCGATCATCCGGTCGAGCGTTCCCGGGTCGATGCCCGGCGGGAAGTCGTACGCCTTCGCCTCGTCGTCGGTGAGCCCGGCCCACTCCTTCGCGAACGCCCGGCGTTCGGCAATGCTGCGGCGGTAGAAGCCGGGAACCTCGGACGAGCGCGTCACATCGGTTCCTGGTTTGACGTCGCGGGAAGAGGCTCGGAAGCCCGGGCCACGATGACCTTGGCGGGTCGAAGGAGACCTCCGAAGAACCGATATCCTTGCTGGACGACCTCGACGATCGAGCCGTCCGGGTGCTCCTCCGACGCGGGGGCCTCCCCGACGGCTTCCTGCTCCGTGGGGGAGAAGGGCCGTCCGGCCACCGCGACGGGCTCGACTCCTTCGTGCTTCATGAAGGTCGTCCACTCGCGGTCGAGGAGGTCGAGGCCTTTACGGAGCGGCGAATCGGGTGGGAGGCTCCCTACCGCCTCGCGGGCCGCGCGGAAGGTCTCGACGATCGGTAGGAGCTCTCGGACGATGGCCGCGCGGGCCTGACGGGAGATGCTCTCCCGGTCCCGTTCGGAGCGACGCCGGTAGTTTTCGAAGTCCGCGAGGAGGTACTTGTAGCGGGTCGCCCAATCCTCTTCGGCGGGTCCGGTCTCGGTCGGCGGCGCCCTCGGTGCTGGGGCCGATGCCGGAGCGCGAGGTTCGCCCTCTTGCGTTTCGACTTCCTCCTCCGGCATCGGTGCGAGCGGTTGGAGGGTCGCCCCCGATATTAGGGCGTTTCCCTCCCCGAGGAAGGCTCGCCGGGGATGGTCCAGCGTGGGCTCCGAATAGCCTCTCCGGGACCCGTTCGGAGGCAGTTAAGAGACCCTTTTTTGGCCCCGTTTTTCCTCCCCAAGCCAAGCGTTATAACGCATGCCCGGCTCAGTTTTTTACGTCGGTTTTCCCGACGGTTTCCGATGGTCCAGCACTCCCTAAACGTCCCTGCGTACGACGCCAGCTCCATCCAGGTCCTAGAGGGGCTCCAGGCGGTTCGTCGGCGCCCCAGCATGTACATCGGGTCCACCGACGCGCGGGGCCTACACCACCTGGTCTACGAGGTCGTCGACAACTCGATCGACGAGGTGCTCGCCGGGGCGTGCACCGAAATCGAGGTCACGCTCTATACCGACGGATCGTGCGGGGTACGGGACGACGGACGCGGGATCCCCATCGAGGAACACCCCAAGTACCACCGGCCGACGCTCGAGATCGTCATGACGATCCTTCATGCCGGATCGAAGTTCGACCGGAATACCTACAAGGTCTCGGGCGGTCTTCACGGCGTCGGCGTCCACGTTGTCAACGCGCTCTCGGAGTGGTTCGAGGTCCGCGTGCGTCGCGACGGGCACGAGTACTTCCAACGGTACGAGCAGGGGGCGCCGGTCGCCCCGCTCAAGGTGGTTGGCCCCGCCGACGCCACCGGCACGGAGGCCCGATTTAAGCCGGATCCCACGGTCCTTGAGACCGTCGTCTTCGACAAGGACACGATCGCGCGACGCTTGAACGAGCTCTCGTTCCTCAACGCCGGGGTAACGATCCGTTTCCGCGATGAGCGCGACGGAACCGATCAGACGTTCCACCACGCCGGGGGGATCACCGAGTTCGTCGAGGAGCTCAACCAAGCATCGAACGTCCTCTACCGGCCGCCGATCTTCCTTCACACCCGGCGGGACACGACGGATATCGAGGTCGCGCTTCAGTACAACGACGGCTACAACGAGACCGGCCTCGCCTTCGTCAACAACATCCACACGCCGGACGGGGGCACCCACGTGGTAGGGCTGCGGGCGGCCCTCACCCGCACGCTCAACGACTACGCCCGCCAGCGCGGGTTCGTGAAGGGCGACCGCGAGAGCTTGACCGGCGAGGACGTTCGCGAAGGACTCACGTCCGTCCTATCGGTCAAGGTCCTCGAGCCCCAGTTCGAGGGTCAGACGAAGGCGCGGCTCGGCAATTCCGAGGTGAAGGGTCAGGTGGAGAGTGCGGTCAACGAGAAGCTCGCCGAGTTTCTTGAGGAACACCCGGCGGTCGCCCAGTCGTTGATCGTGAAGGCCGTCCAGGCCTCCCAGGCGCGGGAAGCCGCGCGCAAGGCCCGGGAGCTCACTCGGAGGAAAGGCCTGCTCGAAGGCGGGGGGCTGCCCGGTAAGCTCGCGGACTGCCACTCGAAGGACCCCGCGCAGTGCGAACTGTTCATCGTCGAGGGCGACAGCGCGGGGGGAACGGCGAAGCAGGGCCGGGACCGGGAGTTCCAGGCGATCCTTCCGCTTCGCGGCAAGATCCTGAACGTCGAGAAGGCCCGTCTCGACAAGATGCTGCAAAACGAGCAGATCCGAGACCTCATCACGGCGATCGGCGTCGGCGTCGGGGACGAGATCGACCTCTCGCGGCTTCGCTACCACAAGATCATCCTGATGACCGACGCCGACGTCGACGGCTCGCACATCCGGACCCTTCTCTTGACGCTCTTCCACCGGAAGATGCCGGTCCTCATCACCGAGGGTCACGTCTTCATCGCCCAGGCGCCCCTCTACCGCCTCCAGAAGGGTACGAAGGTCGCCTACGCGTACTCCGACGAAGAGCGCGACCGCGAGCTCACCGAGCTCGGCGGGACGAAGGGCGTCGTGATCCAGCGGTACAAGGGGCTCGGAGAGATGAACGCGAGCCAGCTCGCCGAGACGACGATGCGTCCCGGTTCGAGGACCCTCCTCCGCGTGACGGTCGAGGACGCCGGCCGGGCCAACGAGCTCTTCCAGATCCTGATGGGCGAAGAGGTCGAGCCGCGACGGCTCTACATCCAGGAGCACGCCGTCGAGGTCACGAACCTCGACATCTAGTGGGGAGCCACCGTGGCGGACTCGGCGCCGGTCACGACGATCGCCGAGGCCCTCCGGGCCCTCGACCTGAGCGCGTCGGCGCCGATCCGCCGGCCGATCTTGAGGGGCCGCGCGGGGACGCTGCTCACCCTCGCCCTGCTGAGGGAGGACGGTACCGAGGACTGGCACGGGTTCTGGGTCGATGCGGAGATCATCCGCCCGCTCGGCCCCGCCATCCCTTCGAGCGTCCTCACGGAGGCGAACCACCTCGCGGGGTCCACGGCCGCGCTCGTCGACCTCATCCAGGCGGCGGCTCGTTCGTGCGTCGAGCGGTTGGAGACCCTCGGGACCGTGATCGACGACCTCGAGGCCCGAGCGGACGCGGGCCCGATCTCGGACCTCGCGAACATCCAATGGGCGCTCGCCGGCGTTCGGAAGCACGTCGTCCGCCTGACCGTGGTCGCGTCCGAGCTCGAGGGCCCGCTCGGAACGCGCTTTCCTCAGCTCGAAACCGCGCTTCCCCAGATCCGGAGCGAGGTCGTCCACTTGGAGACGCTCTCGACGGGACTCGCCCAGGTCGCGAGAGATCTCGTCGGGATCCGCAACGCGATCGAGTCGAACCGCCTCGCGGAATCGGCGAACGAGCTGGGGCGGGTCTCGAACCGGATCGCGGCCCTCGCGAACACGTCGAACCTGAGGATGCTCGGGGTGGCCTACCTCGCCCTCGTCCTCGGGCTCGTGAGCGCGGTCGTGCTGATCCCCAACACCGCCGCGACGATCCTCGGGATGCCGAGCGCGGCGTGGGTGCCCGGGCTCTGGGTCGACGTGATCCTGGTGGTCCTCGCGGTGGTCCCGATCGTGGTCGTCTTCTCGCGGCGCTGGGTGCTTCGAATGCTGCACGGCTTCCCGTCGTACGAGACCCGGAGCTCGGAGGGGCTCTCCGACCTCCCGGAGGTCCCTCCTCAGGCGGTCAACCGCGCCGGCGAAGCCGAACGACTTATCCAAGACCCGCCGTAGCCGTGCCGTGACCCCCGCCGAGGCGCCGCCCCCGCTCCTCGTCGCCGACGCGCTGCTCGTGACCCAGGACGCGGAGCGCCGGGTCGTGCGAGGGGACCTCAAAGTCGAAGAGGGTCGGATCACCCACATCGGCCCCAACGCATCGCGGACGGGAGCAACGGTCGTTGACGGCCGCCGGTTCGCTATCGTCCCCGGGTTCGTGAACCTGCACACCCACGTCGCGATGGCCCCGCTCCGGGCGATCGCGGACGACCGGGAGCTTGCGGGCTTCCTCGAAACCCTCTTCGCGGTCGACGCGCGACGCACCGAGGCCGACGTGGAAGCAGGCGCCCGCGCCGGGATCGCCGAGATGCTCCTCTCGGGCACGACGTCGTTCCTCGACCTCTACTACTTCGAGGACGCCGTCGCGCGGGCCGTCGAGGCGCTCGGGGTCCGCGGGTTCCTGGGCTGGGCGGTCCTCGACCCCGAGCTCACGACCCAGCGGGGGGTTCCGCTCGAGAATGCCCGTTCGTTCGTCCGTCGGTGGAAGGGCCACGCCCTCGTGACGCCGCTGGTCGCCCCCCAGGGCGTCTACGTCTGCAACGAGGCGACGTGGCTCGGAGCCCGGTCGCTCGCCGAGACCGAGCGAACCCTTTGCCACTACCACCTTTCCGAGACGCGCCGTGAGGTCCACGAGCACGAGAAGAAGACCGGTAAGCGCCCCGGGGCCTGGCTCGAGGCGATCGGATTCTTGGGACCGCGTCAGGTGGCCGCCCACGCGGTCTGGCTCACCGGCGAGGAGATGGACTTCCTAGCTCGGCGGAAGGTAGCGATCGCTCATTGCATGAGCTCGAACCTGAAGCTCGCGTCCGGCGGCGTAGCGCCGGTGGTCGAGCTGCGAGAGCGAGGCACCGTGGTCGGCCTTGGGACCGACTCCGTCGCGAGCAACAACTCGCTGTCGATGCTCCGGGAGATGCACGTCGCGGGTCTCGTTCAGAAGAACCAGCGCTGGGACGCGACCGCATTCTCGGCGCAGGTCCTCCTCGACCTTGCCACCCTCGAGGGCGCCCGGGCGCTCGGGGTCCGCGGGTTCCTGGGCTGGGCGGTCCTCGACCCCGAGCTCACGACCCAGCGAGGGGTTCCGCTCGAGAACGCCCGTTCGTTCGTCCGTCGGTGGAAGGGCCACGCCCTCGTGACGCCGCTGGTCGCCCCCCAAGGCGTCTACGTCTGCAACGAGGCGACGTGGCTCGGGGCCCGGTCGCTCGCCG
>JASHWY010000169.1 GCA_030043835.1 Thermoplasmata archaeon | reverse complement strand
GAGTTCCCTCGACCCGGCTTCTTCTCTCGTCCTTGAGCGGCCTTTCTCGCAGGCGCCACCGAATCTCACCGACCGGGCGGTAAGCGCTCGAAGGTCTTGAAACCCGAAGCTGTCTCCGCGAACCAGGGTGAGAGGGCTTGGGTCGCCGGGACCGTCCGATTCACGGCGGAAAGGCTCCCGTTGGACCCACCCGCCGTGCACCCGCGGCCGACCGGCGGCTCCTCAAAGGGGTCTCCGATGCGGTGGACGGGCCGAGGGATCGCCCGTCCGGTGAGTGCGAACTCTCGCCTTCGATCGCCCTCGCCTATCGATCGGACGATCGGTCGCCAGCCTTCTTGCCCCTCTCCTCGATAGCCGAGGGCCGGCCGCGTGCGACCCGTCGATCGAACGCTAGGAACTCGTTGCCGTCCGGATCGGTGAACCGGATCGTGCGCTCGCCCCACGGCTGGACCTCCACCCCCCGGGTGATGCGGGCGTTGGCGTGCCGGAGCCTCAGCTCGAGCGCGTCGACGCTGTCGGTCTGGAAGACGATGCCGGTGGAGATGCCGAGGCGGGCCTTCGTTTCGGAGTACTCGGGTTCTCCCCATTCGGTGCGGGGTGCGATGAGCGATAGGGCGACCGACCCCGGGCCCAGCGCGACCTCCACGTAGTGCGCGTCCGAGTCGTGGGCGACGACCGAGAGACCGAGGACCTCCCGGTACCAGTCGATCGCCCGCTCCTGGTCGCTCACGACCACCGGGACGCGGTGGACGAGAGTGAGTCGGCCCGATCCACGGGCGGGCGGCGGTTCGATGACCACCCCGACGCCCGACCGGCTCGGGCTCCAGGAGTGAAGCTGGTACACCGACCCCGGGAGGTCCCGGAACGGGTCGCGTCGGAGGAGTCGGCCGGCTTCGGCCGAGTCGACGGCTCGGAACATGAGAAGGTCGCCCGGTGGATCGACGAGCGGGCCCTGCGCAATGAGGCGCCCTACCCGGTCGAACCGGTCCAAGAACTCCCGGACCTCGCGGGGTTTCGGAACGGCCTCGAACGTATCGGCCCCGAACCGAACGATTCGAAGGAAGAGCCGCCTCGGCTTGCGTCGAGGGCGAGGAGTTTCGGCCACGGCTCGGCTCCGGCCCACTAAGGGAAGGGGGAATAGAGCCCTTTCGAACGAGGAGCCGCTACGACCCGAGGGGCCAAAATACCCACCCGGGTTGAGAGCGCGACGACCGATGGCGACCCTCGAGGTGGCGCGGGATTTCGACCAGATCTCGAGCGAGTATGATGCGACCCGAGAGCCCCTCGATGCGGCGAGCGTAGGCCGGCTCGTCGATCTCCTGACCGCCCAGGGGGTCCGCTCGGTCCTCGAGGTCGGGGTCGGGACCGGCCGGATCGCTCAGCCCCTTACCGACGCGGGCCTCACCGTGACGGGGGTGGACGCGTCGCGGGGGATGCTCCATCGAGCCCGATCGAAGGGATTGGAGCGCCTCGTGCGGGGAAACGCCTACCACCTCCCCTTCGCGGACCGATCGTCCGACGGAGTCCTGTTCGTCCACGTCCTTCACCTCCTCGATGACCCGCGCGCGGCCCTCACGGAGGCCGTTCGGGTCGGACGGCGTGGGGCCCTCGCGCTCGTCCATCCGGCGGCCCCGGGGGAGGTCGAGCGACAGAACTCCTCCGCATGGGACGCGCGACGGGTCGTCTTTCGGATCCTTGCCGAGAAAGGGTACCCGATATCCCGAACCGGGGGTGGCCCTCCGGCCCGGGAGAGGGCTGTCCTCGCCGAGCTGCCCCCGGACCGGCTCGACACGGTAAGCGACCGGGAGGTGACCGAGCCTCTTTCGAAGACGCTACGCATGTTCGAGCGCCGGGCGAGCCGCCACACCCTCACCATCCCTCGCGAGGTCCTCTCGGAGGCGGTTCGTGAGGCGGAGCGGGAAGTCGGGGACCGGACGTTCACCCGTCGACGGATCGAGGCTCTTGCGGCCTGGTCGACCGTCCCGGGTTAGACGGGGCCGGTCGCCGCGAAACGGTGCTCCATTACGTACGGGAGAACGCCCCCGACGCGATAGTACTCGAGCTCGGTCTCCGAGTGGATCTCACAGCGCGCGGTGAACGGGATGCGGGAGCCGTCGTCCCTCGTGGCGACGACCTCGATGGGGCACCGGGGGGCGAGCGTCCCTTGGGGGACCCGAAGCTCGAACGACTCCCGGCCCGTGAGGCCGAGCGCCTTCCACCCCTTCCCCGACGGGAACGTGAGGGGAAGAACGCCCATTTCGATGAGGTTCGACCGGTGGATCCGCTCGAACGCCTCCGCGATCACGGCGCCGACGCCGAGCAGTCGTGGTCCCTTCGCTGCCCAGTCGCGGGAGCTCCCCTGCCCGTACCCCTTGCCCGCGAGGACCAGGAGCGGTGTCGCCTCCCGGCGGTATCGCTCCGAGGCGTCGAAGATCGTGGACCGCTCGCCGTCGGGCAGGTGAACGGTCACGCCCCCCTCCTCGGGCGCCGCGAGCTCGTTGCGAAGCCGGATGTTCGCGAACGTACCGCGGATCATCACCTCGTGGTGGCCGCGTCGGGTACCGTACGTGTTGAACTCTGCGACCGGGACGCCGTGCGCGATGAGCCAACGTCCGGCGGGGGAGCTCGCGGGGATCTCGCCGGCGGGAGAGATGTGGTCGGTCGAGACCCGGTCGCCGAGCACCACGAGCGCGCGCGCCCCTCGCACGAGCACGCCGTCCTGGGGAAGGAGCGGTGGCGGTAGCGTGAGGTAGGGCGCCTCGGCGAGGTACGTCGAGCTAGGGTCCCAGAGGTACTCCGCGCCCGTGGGCGCATCGAGCGCCTCCCAGTGCGGGTCGCCGACCTCGATCGCGCGGTACTTATCGCGGTACATCCCGGGGTCCACGTTCTCATCGACGATCCGTCGCACATCGTCGGGCGACGGCCAGAGGTCCTTCAAGAAGATCGGGCGACCGTCCGGCCGGCGACCGAGCGGCTGGCTCGTGAGGTCGACGTCCATTCGACCGGCGAGGGCGTAGGCGACGACGAGCATCGGGGACGCGAGATAGGCGGCTCGCGTATCGTTGTTGATCCGCGCGTCAAAGTTCCGGTTCCCGCTCAGCACGGCCGCGACGACGAGGTCCCGGTCCCGAACCTGTTGCGAGACCGCCGGGATGAGAGGACCCGAATTCCCGATGCACGTCGTGCAACCGAACCCGACGACCGCGAACCCGAGGGCGGCGAGCGGCGCTAAGAGACCAGCCTTCTCGAGATACGCCGTCACCACCTTCGAGCCCGGGGCCAGCGACGTCTTCACGTGCGGAGGAACGGCGAGCCCGAGGTCGAGGGCTCGGCGCGCGATGAGGCCGGCGCCCACCATGACCGAGGGGTTCGACGTGTTGGTGCAACTCGTGATCGCCGCGATGACGACCGAGCCGTCGTCGACGGCCGGCGAGGGCCGCGACGCGAGGGAGGCGGCCGGCTTCGCGGGATGGGTCGTACGGTACGCTTCCACGGCCCGGTGGAACGAGAGCGGCGCGTCCCCGAGGAGAACGCTCTCGTCGGGGTTGCGGGGCCCGGCGATCGTCGGGGCGATCGTCCCGAGGTCGATCGTCAGCGTGCTGTCGTAGTCGATCGATTGAGGGGCGGGAGACCCCCAGAGACCCGTGGCCTTCGCGTACGCCTCCACCCGGCCGACGAGCTCGGGGCTACGGCCCGTGCCCTTGAGGTAGGCGAGCGTCGCGTCGTCGATCGGAAAGTACGCCGCGGTCGCGCCGTACTCGGGGCACATGTTGGAGATCGTCGCACGGTCGGGGACCGAGAGCGGAGCGACCCCGGGCCCAAAGAACTCGACGAACTGGTCGACGACGCCCCGCTCTCGGAGCTTCCGGGTCACGGTCAGCACGAGGTCGGTCGCGGTGGCCCCGCTCGGGAGCACCCCCGTGAGCTCGACACCGACCACGACCGGCGGCGGAAGGAAGTACGGTTCGCCCAGCATCACCGCCTCCGCCTCGATCCCGCCCACTCCCCAGCCAAGGACCGAGACGCCGTTCACCATCGTCGTATGCGAGTCGGTGCCGATGAGCGTGTCCGGGAACGCGACGACCCGACCCCCTGCTTCCCGGCGGTCGACGACGCGCGCAAGGTACTCGAGGTTCACCTGATGGCAGATCCCGTTTCCCGGCGGGACGACCCGTAAGTTGCGGTAGGCTCCCTTCGCCCAACGAAGGAACCGGTAGCGCTCGTGATTGCGCTCGTACTCTCGATCGAGGTTGATGAGGAGCGACCGTGGCGAACCGAAGCTGTCGACCTGCACGGAGTGGTCGACGATGAGGTCGACCGGGATGACGGGGTTGACGCGATCTTGGGGAAGCCCCCGCGCGACCGCAGCGGTCCGAAGGATCGAAAGGTCAACGATCACCGGCACGCCGGTAAAGTCCTGGAGCAGGATTCGCTCGGGGTAGTACGCGAACTCCGCCGACTCGGGAAGCGACGTCCCGTGGGCGAGGGCCACCAGCTGAGCGGCCTCGGTCCGGGCGGGGTCGAAGTGGCGCACGATGTTCTCGAGCAGCACCTTGACGCATCGCGGTCGGCGGGCGAGCCGGGCGGAGTCGACCCCTCGGACCCGCTCGGGCCGAAAGATCGTGGCGCTCTCGGCGCCGAGGGGGACTTCCTCGGCGGCTTCGAGAGGATCGAAAGCGGTCACACCCGAGACAGGATGCGTTGGTTCTTGGGCTCTTTGGCCGGATCTGGTCGCTCCGCCGAGAAGCGGGCCGACCTCTCCCAGTCGACGCCGACAGCGCTCCCGAGAGCGTACCCGGCCGATACGGTGGGGGCCCGCGCCTCGACTCGCTCGCCCGACTCGAGCCGAACCACCGTGAGCGCATCGCGCCCAGTCGTGCCGGACGCCACGATCTGCCCGTTCCGTCGCCCCGCGCTGGGCATCACGAATCTCACGTCCTGCGGTAGGACGGCCTCGAACTCGCTCCCGTCGGCGATCACGTTGTAGCCTAAGAACCGGGCGGACCGGGCGTCGGGCGGGTGGAGGAAGACGTCCGACGGCGTTCCGGGCGGGGCGAGGACCCCGTCGAAGAGGAACGCGACGCGGTCACCCAGGAAGAGCCCCTCCTCCCGGTCGTGGGTCACATGCACCGCGGCGATCCCCAAGGTGCGAAGGACGTGCCGGAACTCGGCCCTCAGCTCGGCCTTGAGCTCCACGTCGATCGACGCGAACGGCTCGTC
>JASHWY010000168.1 GCA_030043835.1 Thermoplasmata archaeon | reverse complement strand
CGCGGTCTTGGGCGGGCGTCCTGCCCGCAGCCCCCTCGCGACCAGTGCCCGTTATCAACCTCGGAGGTTCGTCGGCCTCCTTGAGACACCCGTGAAGCTCGTCCACTTTACCCTCGCCGATCAGTTCCACTTCGGGATGATCACCGAGTCGAACGAGTTCATCGACCTCGACACGGCGGTGAGGGACTATTACGGGGTCAACCCGGTGAAAGGGGCTGACCCCAGTCGGTTCCGCGACATGCAGCAGTTCTTCCAGGGCGGGGCCGACTCGGTCCAGCTCACGAAAAAGATCATCGAGTACATCGACCGCCGCCGCAAGATGGGCTGGACCCCCCGGGCCGCGACGGGCGCTCGGTACCTCTTTAAACCCGAGGAGGGCGTGAAGCTCCTCGCCCCGGTCGTTCGGGGAGCGAAGATCTACTGCCTCGCCGCCAACTCGAGGAGTCACGTCGCGGAGCTCGGGAGACCGCTCCCGACCCAGCCCCTCGCCTTCACCCGGTTCTTCAACAGCTTGGTCGGGCCGAGCGAGTCGCTCACGCTGAGCTCGGCGGGAGCGTTCCCCGACGTCGAGCTCGAGCTCGCGGCGGTGATCGGCCAGCGGGGAAAGCACATCCCGAAGGAGAAGGCGATGGAGTACGTCGCCGGCTACACGATCTCGCTCGATATGGGATACCGGGACCTCCAGTATCCTTCCCAAGGGGTCGTCGACTGGGTGATGGGGAAGGGGTTCGACGGGACGATGGCGGTGGGCCCGTGGGTCGTCCCGAAAGAAGAGGTCGGCGAGGTCTACCCGCTCGGGATGGAGCTCAAAGTCGGCGGCACCACTCGCCAAAAAGGGGACACGTCCGACTACATCTTCCGCATCCCCGAGGTCCTCGCCCATCTATCGAAGGGGATTACCTTCGAGCCCGGGGACCTGGTGACGCTCGGCAGCCTGGGAGGCGTCCCGGGATTCGAGTTTGGCAAGGAGTCGAGGAAGTTGAAGCCCGGCGATCAGCTCGAAGCGTCGATCGAGAAGATCGGCCGCCTCGTCATCCCGGCGAAGGCCGAAGCGTCGCCTCCCCCCGAAGGATCAGGAACAGGGCCTGCGGCGTAGGCAGCTCGTCCGTCGCGCCAGCGGTCGCCTGGACCGGCCCCGAGGGGAACGGATAGCGAAGGTCGTCGACGTACGTGACGGCGACCCGCTCCTCGGAAGGGACGGGAACGATGGCGTCGCGAAGCGGATCGAACCCGTCGATCGCGTCCCGGCTCAACGGAACGACCCGAAACCCGGTGCCCCCGTGGAGGGATCCCGGTAGCCGGATGAGGCGATGGATGTCGGTGGTGACCGGCGCGTCGGTCTCTCCCTGGACTTCGATCGCCGCCCGCGGGACGATCGCTTCGAGGAACTCGCCCGGGAGGTCTTTCTTGAAGACGTCGAGGGTGAGCGAGGAGCGGATCCGCGCCGCACCGCCGTCCTTCACGAGAAGACGGGCCCAGCGTTTCGCCTTCGCGGGAGCGATCCCAAAGCCGATCATCTCCTTAGCCGCCGGGTCCACGCCGTTCTCCTCCCAACGTCGGAGCACCTCGAGGACCGCTCGGGTCGTTCGGCCCCGCCACCCCGGCGCGTCGGGGGGAGCGAGGCGACGGGTCCGTGGCGCGACGGGAGCAGCGAGGGCTACCCCCTCGTCGTCGAGGTCTTGGGAGCTCCGCCCCGCCCGCACGTCCTCTCTTCGTCCTTCGATCGCACGCATCGGATCGAAGCCGGTACCTAGCACATAGTCGACGAGCTCGCGGCGTTCGGGGCTCGTGAGCCCCAAGAACCGCTCGTCGTGGACGTGAATGTGGTAGCCGCGGCCTCCGGAGAAGGCGAAGGCGGTCTGCGCGGGGTCGATTCCGAAATCTCCGAACAGGAAGTCGTCGGCGAGCTCTTTGAGCCGCGTCTTCACGAGATCGAGCTGGCGAGCGTAGTCGAGTTGCTCGGCCCCACGGAGGTGGTCCGAGTCGAGGTCGAAGATGAGGTCGGCCCCAAGCCACTCCTTGGCCGACATCGTGGGTTCGGCGGGCCGGCGGTAATAGGCGCTTGAGTAGTAGACGTGGCGGGGAACCTCCCGAGCGAGGAACTCGTGGAACTCGGAGGGAGTCCGCAGGGTCGCGTGGCGGCGCATGAGGTTGTCTGCGGCAAACGGGAACGCGGCGAACTCGCGCCGGGCAAGGCGGCTCGGTGGGTCGACCGGCTGGGAGGCATAGTAGCGGCCGAACTGGGTCCTGGCCCAGGCGAGCGTCGGCCGGTCGAGGGCTGAGGTCTTCCCCACGGTTACTCGCTGTCCGTATCGAGCTCGGGAGGCGCGGTCGCCTCGGCGACCGCCGCATCTCGGCGGAGCCGGGCGAGAAGGTGGAAAACGGTCGAATGCTCGCTGCCGCGCAGCAGCAGCTCGACCGCCCGGGTCGCGCGCTCGAGCTGCTCCTCCTCCCCGATGAGCGCCACGGTCGACCCGTAGACGCTCACCGAGCAGCCGGAGAGCTCCTCGATTCGGGACCGGGCCCGTCCGCCGGTCCCGATGACGCGCGAGCGGATCCGACGGAGCGCGGCCTTCTCGCGCTTACCCGTCGCGAGCTTGATGTCGAGGATCTCCAAGTAGGTATTCTCCTTGAGGAGCCGCATCGCCCGTTCCGGCGAGAACCCGCGACCGATCGCGAGCACGATGTCCATCGCCTTCACGGCGGCCATCGGATCGGTGTCGGGGCCCGCGATGCGGACCTCGCCGTCGGCGGCGTCGACCTCGAGCTCGGAGCCCGTGCGGGTCGCCACCTCCCGCTTCGTTCGGCCCCCGGCGCCGATGAGGACCGCGACGCGGTCCTCCGGGATGCGAGCGTAGAGGACGGGCACGGGTCACGTCTCCGGGGTCGGGGGTCCGACCGCCTCTCCCCCGACGGCCTTGAAGAACTCCTCGGGGTCGACGTCGGCCCCGAGACGTTCGAGGTACTTCGCGAAGTTCGTGATGTCGCGCTTAAGGAGCGCCCGGGCCTGCGGATGGTCCCGGGGGACGGCCTGAGCGACATCGATGAGCCACGGGTGCCCTTCCCAGAAGAGCGTGTTGTACGGCGAGAGGTCGCCGTGGACGAGCTTCGCCGTTCCGACCATTCGACGGATCTCTTGCACGAGTTCCGTATAGAGGAGCTGAGGGTCGTCGATCTGGGCCTCCTTCAACCGCGGCGCGGCCCCCTCCTCCGTCCCCAGAAACTGCATCACGAGCACGTTCCGGTAGTGACCGAACGGACGAGGCGCGTGGACCCCGGCCTCGACAAGGCGCCCCAGGATGGTGTGCTCCCGTCGGGTCCACGCGAAGACGAGGCCGCCAAAGTTCCGCACGCTCGCCTCGCGGCGGAGATCGTCGAGCACGTAGGCGGGCAGGTGCCGGAAGGTCGTGTTGCTGATCCGGTAGATCTTCACGGCCCGGAACTCGTTCCCCTTCGTGGCCCGGAAGACCCCTCCCTCCTTACCGGTCGCTATCGGGAAATCGATCGAGTCGAACATCCCCCGCGAGATCAGCCGAGAGACGGCCAGGAGCGCCGGATGGTCGAAGAACTCGTCGAGGAGCTTCCGGTGTTCTCCTTCCTTGCGTCGGTCCTCGAGCCGTTCGCGGCGGCTGGGAAAGACGACCTCCTCGGGCTGGGGCATCCACCGTTCCGAACGCCCGCCATCTCTTAGGTTCTCTCGGTGGGACGCCGGAGAGGAAGGTGCCGGGGTCTCGGCGACCTCGCGCAGCGCCTCCCCAAGCCACGTTTCCTCTCCGTAAGCGCTACTATATCCCTCTCTGCGAACTTTTGCTCCCGATGACCCCATTCCTCGACGTCCACGCGCTTCCGAGCCCTTCGGTCCCCGGGAAGGGGCGAGCCGCCGCCTCCCCGGGCGTTCCGCCGACCGTCGCTCGCGCGCTCGAGTCCCCGGCGGACTATGACGCAGTCTTCCGAGTAGTCCGGGAGGCCGTGCATCGCGTTCTCGGCATCGAACGGCCCGGTCTTGGTCTTGGCCTCGCCAACCTTCCCCCATCGGTCGGGGCGTATTGGCAGGTTACCGGAAACCTGATCGTCCTCAACGAGGGTCTCGTGGCAGCGATGAGGGCAAACGCCGAATCGCCGCTAGAGTTCAATTCGTTCGTCTACGTGATCCTGGCTCATGAGTACCTTCACTCGCTGGGTTACCTTGATGAGGGCGCGGTCCGCCGGGTGACAGCCCGGGTGACGCGGGAAGCGTTCGGCCCAGACCACCCCGCTACTCGGATGGCCGAGGGCGACCTATGGAGGCTCTACCCCTTCCTCGCCTGGGCCCCGGGCGGCGACGGCCGACGGCTCAAGGTCGTCACCCGGTTCGATTTGGCGACCACCCAGAACTACATTCGTTGAACGATGCCGCGGAGCAGGGCAGCTTCCCCGTGAGTCTTTAGTAGCAGTTCACCGAATCGAGCGAGCTTCTTGGCGCTGAGCCAGGGCGTGGTTCCAGAGGAAGGCGAGTTCGGATCGATGGAGGTCGCGGAGAGGACCCTGAGGGAGGAGAGGGTAGAGGCGGTACTGGAAGGAGAGGCGCATGGGCACCGGGGGAAGACGCCCTCTTCCAGGTACTTTCCGTTTCCGCTCAAGGGAAAACGATGTCGGACCGGGCGTGGGCTGCGGGGTGGCCCGGTCGCAGATTCGCTCAGATCTTGTGCCCCGGTTTCCGAGGGGAACTCAATCCCGTGAACGGCAACAGACTTTATTCGATGCCTGGGCTTTCGCCTTTCGAATGGCAGTCTTCGACGCCATCGGTATCACGCTCGTCGTCGTGGGTATTGCCCTCCTCGCTGCCGAGCTCGTCCACCCGGGTGCGCTCCTGTTAATCCCGGGCTCGATCCTCCTCGTGGCCGGGTTCCTCTACCTCTTCGCTCCCAACGATCTCCTCAACAGCTACATCGGACCCGTCGCCATCATCATTGCCGCGATCCTGGCCGCGCTGATCGAGATCCCGTACTACCGTTGGGTGGCTCCGGTCCATCGACCCTTGAGTACGACCAGCGCCGGCCTCGAGGGGGACGAGGCGATCGTGATCACGGCCG
The DNA here is from genome assembly GCA_030043835.1 of Thermoplasmata archaeon. GTDB lineage: Archaea > Thermoplasmatota > Thermoplasmata > Lutacidiplasmatales > UBA184 > Lutacidiplasma. Next base: position 1,826 of record JASHWY010000168.1, on the reverse strand, counting down.
TGGAGCCGGGTTCCCTCAAAGGCAAGGTTCGGGTCCGCTCGGAGACCTGGTCTGCGCGATCGTCTCGGCCGATCCCGGCCGGCACGCGAGTGCGCGTGATTCACGGCGAAGGCGTGTCGGTGACCGTCGAGCCGATCGAGCCGCCTGCTTCGGAGTAGCATGCACGACGGAAAGGGTTACCCCTGCTCGCGGCCTGAGCCCTTGGCGCAAGCGTACCAGCACGTGGCGACCGGAGGCTGAACCATGGACTATACGGGGGTTATCGTCGGAATCGTTCTCGCGTTCGTGGTCATCCTCGTCCTCCTCACGCGGATGATCTACACGGTCAATCCGTACCAGCAGGGGATCGTGATCCTCCTCGGGTCGTATAAGCGGCTCATCAACCCCGGGTTCAACATCGTGAGTCCCCTTGCGACGGTCCAGAAGATCGACCTTCGAACTCAGGTGCTCGAGGTCCCCCGGCAAGAGGTGATCACGAAGGACAACTCGCCGACGAACGTCGACGCGATCATTTACATCAAGGTCGTCGACGCGCCCAAGGCGATCTTCCAGGTCCAGGACTATCACGTCGCCACGGTCGCGCTCGCCCAGACCACCCTGCGTTCGATCATCGGGGACATGGAGCTCGATGAGGTGCTCTACAACCGGGAGCGGATCAACACCCGCCTCCGCGATATCCTCGACGAAGCGACCGACAAGTGGGGTGTGCGCGTCGACGCGGTCGAGATCAAGGAGGTCGACCCGGTGGGACCGGTCAAGGCCGCGATGGAGGAGCAGACCTCCGCCGAACGGCAGCGGCGCGCCGCGGTCCTTCGGGCCGACGGAGAGAAGCGGAGCGCGATCCTGGTCTCCGAGGGCCAGAAGCGGTCGCGCATCCTGCAGGCCGAAGGGGTGCGCCAGTCTCAGATCCTCGAGGCCGAAGGGGCTCGGGTCGCCACCATCCTCCAAGCCCAAGGCGAGTCCCAGCGCCTTCGCATCCTCGCCCTCGGCGCCGGGACGCTCGACGCGAAGGCCCTCACCGTCCTCTCGCTCGACACGGTCACGAACGTCGGCAACGGCCAAGCGACGAAGATCCTCTTCCCGTTCGAGTTCTCGAAGCTGATGGAAGGCGCGTCCGAGTACCTCGGAACGAGCCGTGGGGTGCCCGACCGGGCGCTCAACACGCTCGACGACCTCCAGAAGCAGATCGGCTCGATGGACAGTATCCTCGGCCCGATCCCGAGGCAGGACGAGCTCATGACCGAGATCAAGTCGATCGAGGACGAGATCAAGGCCGAGTCGGACGAGTCGACCTCGATGCTGACCCCGTTCCGCGGCGGCAAGGGCGCCGGCGAGCCGGAGCTTCCCGGCGCCGACCAGATCGCCCCGCCGCCCCCAGGGGCCCGCCATGTGACCCCGCCCACGCCCCCTTCGCCCTCTCACGGTCTTCCCCCGCCGCCCTCGGCGCCGCCGTCCACGGGCGGAGACCCGACCCAGCCAACCCGCGAACCGCGCCGCCGTCCTCCCCCTCGGGATTCCGACACGTAGGCACGCGCCATCGGCCGTGGGACGCGTAGGCACCGTGGGGCTGGAGCCCGTTGCGCCCGAGCTGGGACCTCGGTAGGTATATCCCGCCGGGCGCGGTCGCCGGCATACTACGATGACCGATCCCATCCGAACGGAGCGCCGGGGTTCGGTCCTCGAGATCCGGATCAATCGGCCGGACCGACTGAATGCGCTCGACGTGCCGTCGTTCGCTCAGTTCCGTCAAGAGCTCGGGGCCGCGGCCCTCGACCGTACGGTTCGCGCCGTGATCCTCACGGGCGAAGGGAGGGCGTTCAGCGCCG
>JASHWY010000019.1 GCA_030043835.1 Thermoplasmata archaeon | reverse complement strand
GAGAGGATCGCGCTGGAGCCGGGGTCCAAGATCGCCATGGCGCTGATGGGAAACGGCTTCCCGCACGCCTGCCCCAAGTCGACCGCGCTCCCTTCGAAGTGGTAGATCGGGATCTTTCCGACGGCGCGTTCTTTCTTCAAGGTCTCGTTGGGGCAGCTTTGGGCGACGATGAGGAGACGGGCCTTCTTCCCTTTCGTGGCGGTCAAGGTCTCCTCGAGACCGATCTTGACCGTGCCGGTTTCCAGCGCGACCTTGAGCGCGTGGGCGAGATCCATCTACGCTTCCTCCTTCACGGGCTCGGCCTTGGCGGCCGAGGGCGCGAGCGGCCGGTACACGAGGTTCACCGCTCCCGTCCCGAGCGTGATCGGTTGCCCCACGATGATGTTCTCGGCGACCCCTTTCAATTCATCGACCTCGCCGGTGATCGCGGCCCTCAGAAGGTGGGCGGCGGTGATCTCGAACGCCGCGCGCGCGAGGACGCTCGTCTTCTTTCCCGAGATCCCGTGCCGGCCGATCGCGCGGATGTCGCCTTCGTTCGTCATGACGTCCGCGACGAGCATCAGGTGCCGGATGTCGACCCCGAGGCCCTGCTCGGCGAGCGTGCGGTTCGCCTCGTAGATGAGCGCGGCCCGGGCGGCCTCGACTCCGTAGACCCGGTAGATCTCGAAGACCGAGTTGGTCGTCGTGCGCACCCCGTCGACACCGGGGATCTCGATGACCGCTTCGAGGTTCGACCCTTCGGTGTAGATCACGTACTCGTCCTTCTCCTTCCGGATGAGGGCACGCTGGATCCCCTCGACCCCCTTGATCTGGATCGCGTTCGCCTCGACGTTCGCGATCAGGAGCTTCTTGAACGGCATCTCCTCGACGAGCTCCTCCTTCCGGGACTTGGTCGCGCCCGTGGCGGATTCTTTGAGGTGGATCTCGAACGCGCGGGTCTCGCCGCTCCCCGAGCCCGGGCGCACCTCGAAGAGGCGGGAGTCCAAGTTCTCGTTGAGCGCGGTCTCGATCTCCGCCCGCTTCACCCCTCGGGCCTCGAGGAGGTCCGCGCGCGGTGAGACGACGACCTTGAGATCCTCGACGACCGTCCCCACGGTCGCGACGTCGGGCACCGTCGTCACCTCGATCTGGAGCGCGATCTTCTGCACCGCGGCGCGATCCCCTTTGAGCTTCTTCTCGACGTGAACCGTCATCATCGGCGTCGACGGAACGCGTCGGGCGTCGACGAGCTCGATCAAGCGAGGGAGGCCGAGCGTCACGTTCATCTCGGCGACCCCGGCGTAGTGGAACGTCCTCAGCGTCATCTGCGTTCCGGGCTCTCCGATCGACTGCGCCGCGATGATGCCGACCGACTCGTGCGCGTCGACCTCCGCGCGTCCGAAGCGCCGCACGACCTCGTGGACGACCTTGGTCGCGTCGGCCGGGCTCAAGCGGAGGCTCTGGAGCTTGTCGCGGAGCGCCTGAGCGACGTAGGGAGAAATCGGCACGCCGTCCTTCCGGGCGATCTCGTGGATCCGCTCCAGCATGTCGCGAGGGGGTCCCTTCTTCTCGCCGGCCATCGTTACTCCCCTCCGAACTCGGGGCCTTCCTCGGCGGTCGGGAACTCTTCGGCCTCCTCTTCCTCGGCCTCTTCCTCGAGCTGAGCCTCGGCCTGGAGGTCCATCTCCTCCTCGGTCACGGGGGGAGCCCCCAAGTGGCCGTCGGGCGGCTTACGCTCATCGGACGTGCGGACGCGACGGCCCAAGACCTGCGAGACGACCTCGTCGAGCGACACCGGCGCCCCTTGGTACGAGCGCGACGGGTCGATCCCGTCCTCGCCATACCGGTACTCGATCACGGTCCCGGCCGTGTTGCGGACGGTGCCGTCCTCGACGACCTTCAAGTCCTCGAGAGCGTTGATGAGACGGCGCTGCATGTAGCCGGACCGGCTCGTGCGGACGGCCGTGTCGACGAGCGACTCCCGGCCGCCCATCGAGTGGAAGAAGTACTCGGTCGGCGAGAGCCCGCGCTTATAGCTCGAGCTCACGAACCCCCGCGAGTCGGCCCCGAGGTCGCCCCGCGGGAAGTGGGGGAGCGTCCGGTGGACGTAGCCGCGCAGGAGCCGCTCGCCTCGGACCGACTGCTGTCCCACGGCTCCGGCCATCTGGGTCAGGTTGAGCATCGAGCCCCGGGCCCCGGACTTGGCCAGGATCACGGCCGGGTTCTCCAGCCCCAGGTACCGGCCCGCGATCTCACCGGCCTTGTCCCGGGCCTGGCCGAGCTCTCGGCGGACCTGCACCTCGAGCGTCTCCTCGAGGGAGCGGCCCGGCATCTGTTCGAGCTCGCCCTTGTGGTACCCTTCGACGAGCTCGGCGACCCGCACTTCGGCGGCCTCGAGGGCGGCCTGGATCTCCTTCCGGGCGCCCTCCGGTACGTCCTCGTCGTCGATCCCGGTGGAGAGGCCGTTCAACCCGATCGCGGTGATCGCGAGGCGGCTCATCTCGTCGAGGAACTGGCGCGCCCTCGGCATCCCGTTGTTCCGAGCGATCGCGTCCAAGACCGCGCCCTTCTCGTAGGCGATCGCCCGCTTGTCGATCGCGCCCGCCTTCAGGACGCCGTTCTCGATGACGACCCACGCGTCGTGCTTACAGTTGAGCGGCGGGTCGTTGCAGCCGGAGTAGATGTTCGAGCGGAACTCGAGCGTGAGGTCGCTGGGAAGGGTGAGCGAGAAAAGCTGCTTCCCCGACCAGTACGGCTGCCCGTCCTTCTCCTTCCCCGCGGGCGGGGGGACGGGGTAGTTGAGCTTCGAGAGGAGGTAGGTGACCTCGCTGCTCGTAAAGTGAGGGTCCATGTAGGTCAACAGGAAC
>JASHWY010000167.1 GCA_030043835.1 Thermoplasmata archaeon | reverse complement strand
TGATCTGGGACGAGCGGTTCCGAGAGTACGATTTTGGATCGTCCCATCCGTTTACGGAACGGAGCCGCGCCCTCGCGGCGCGCCTGCTCTCCCAGCACGTCCCTCCGTCCCCGACGGGCCCGATCCGTTGGATCACCGAGGTGCCGACTGCTCCCGCCGAGCTTCTCCTGTCGTTTCACCGTCCCGAATACCTCGCGACGGTCGAGGCCGTGGGCGCGAGCCGCGACCGAGTGCTCCTCGACACGGGGGACACGCCGGGGTTCCCCGGTTGCTACGAAGCCTCCGCCCGTCTCGTGGGCGGCGCGGATCTTGCGCTTTCGTTGGCAATCGAGCAATCCGCTCCGGCGTTCCACTTGGCTGGGGGACTTCACCACGCGCACCCGGACCGCGCGAGCGGCTTCTGCATCTTCAACGACGTGGCGATTGCCGTCGGCCGAGTCGCGCGCGACTACGGGCGGGTGGCCTACATCGATATCGACGCGCATCACGGGGACGGCGTGATGTACGGATTCTATCGCTCGGGGCAGGTGCTCGACATCGACTTCCATCAGGACGGCCGCACTCTCTTTCCGGGGACCGGGTTCCCCTCAGAGACCGGTCGAGGCGACGGCGCCGGTCTCAAGGTCAACGTGCCACTTCCCCCCGGCGCGGGGGACGAGGCGCTCCTTCCGCTCTTCCACCGCATCGTCCCCTATCTCGTGCGGTCGTTCCGTCCCGAAGTGATCATCGTCCAGCATGGGATCGACGGGCACGCCGGCGATGGGCTCGCCCAGCTCGAGTACACTCCGGCCGCGTACGCGGAAATTGACCGGACCGTCCTTGGGCTCGCCCGCGAGGTGGCGCACGGTCGGCTTCTGGTCACGGGAGGTGGAGGGTATCGCGCGAGCTCGGTGAGTCGGGTTCTCGCTCGCGCGGGGACGATCCTCGCCGGCCTCGATCCTCCGGACCCCACGACGCGACTCCCCGGGTCGTGGCGAAAGGAGTTCCGCGAATTGATGGGGGAGGTAGCCCCGATCACGTGGAGCGACCCGTTGCGCGTCCCGTCCTCTCCGTGGAGACCTGAGCACGAGGAGAAGCTGCTCGAGGAATTGGAGCGCCACCTCGGGCAACGTTTCCCTTCAGGCGGTTAGAGCCGGTCTCCCCAGGTCGGCCGGTCGAGCCAGTCCATATCGGTCGCCCGGATCCCCGCGATCACGTCGCGTTCGGAGAGCATCACCCCGTCGCCGCCGTGGAGCTTCGCGCGGACGGAACCCCGGGCCAGTACGACCGCTCCCAGGGCGGCGAGCTCGGACCTCGCCCACTCGGCGACGTCGCCGCTCTCTCCCTCCACGGCTTCGAGTTCGACCGATGCGAGGAACTGGTCCCGATCCAGGACGTAGCGAAGGTAGTCGGCAAGGAGCGAGTCGGCTCCGGGGCTCAGAGCTGGAGGGCGATCCGGCGGGGGGATGACGCTGAGAGCCTCGCCACCGCCATGGGGTGAAAGCTCGAGGACTTCCCAGCCGCCAAGATCGCGGGCGAAGGCCAGCGGGCCCGATCGCCCGTCGAAGAACAGCGGAAGCGACTCCCACTGGTCCGACGCCTCGGGCGGATCCTCTACCGGAAAGTTCGCATCTCCGGGACTCGGAAGGTGGTCTCGGAGATCCCGAACGACCTCGTCCTCTTCGACCCACCGGCCCTCGGAGCGTAGCCGTCGCTCAACACGCCGTCCCCGGACCTGGGCGGCCGCGAGCCGACGCCCGACTCCGGGTCCGATCCGCGCACGCACCGAGGCGATCTCGTCGTCGAGACCCTCGCTCCGAACGTCCATCCCCCGATTCCCTCGACGCAGCGCTTCGAGCTCGAGACCTGGGCAGGAGAGCACGAGGGTCGCCTGGAGCCGATATCCTACGTGGACGGTGACCGGGAACTCCCGGCACGGATGGGGCCGAGCGTCGTGGACCCGACATCGGTTTTCGGCGAGGAACTGGCAGGAACCGCCGCTGGGATTGGAAGCGAGGAACCGATCGGATCCGCGTCCAACGATTCGGGTCTCGGGGGCGATCTGGAGAAGTCGGGTCTGCTCGGGCGGATCGATACGGGGCTCCGCGTAGCAACAAAGACCGCAGTCCGGCCGACACTGGAAGCGGAAGCCCTTGAGCAGGTCAAGATCGACCTCTACGCCGGGGTCGTCGGTTCGGGGGCCCCCGACGGGTCGTTCTGTCAAGGTTCCATGAAAGGCCAGCGCACCGTATTGCGGTCCTCCCTCCCTTTCACTAGGGGGCCAGTACCTCCCCGGTCCCTCCGCGGGTTCTTTCAGTACTGCGTACGGTCGTACTTGTTGGGGTCCGCTCCCGGAGTATCATACATCTCGATCTGGTTGTCGTCCGGGTCGCGGATGTACGCGACGCGAAAGTTCGGGGTCACCATCATCGGGCCCTCGTAGTGTTTCATCTTCTCGGGTGAGATCCCGGCGGCCTTCAATTGGGCGAGGGATTTTTCGAGGTCGTCGACCCGGAAGGCGAGGTGGTCAAGGCCTTCCCCGGCGGCGTACGGAACGGCGTACGGGCTGCCCTTGGGGTAGAAGTTGAGCTCAATCCGCTGGCCGGAGCGCGGATCGACCAGAAGGAACGCCGATTGCTCCTCCGCTCCAGCCTTGGGTAGTTCGGACCCAGGGACCGGTTG
>JASHWY010000166.1 GCA_030043835.1 Thermoplasmata archaeon | reverse complement strand
CCCGATCGCGCGCGGCCGGTGTCCAAGGGCCTCCCGATTCGCAGTTCCCAGTAGGGCTGCCCGAGAATCCTTCGAACCACGTGCAAATCTTAAAGCAGGGATACCGGGATTCCGCCCCCTCCCCAGGTAGCCGTTCCATGACCGCGAAGCAATCTCGACCCGAGCTGAGACCCCTCGACGAGCCTCACAAGACGAAGTTGCGGGACCACATCGTCGCAATGCTCGGCACAGAGCGGCAGATACTTGCCGTGCTCGGGTCGGTCACCAAGGAGTTAGAAGGGCACGCGGAAACTTCGTCGTTCCTCGGGCGAATTCGGGCAATGGCCGAGGACCACATCGAGGCACTGCGAATCCGAATGATGGGCATCGGCGTCCTAGAGCCTGATCTCCGACTTCCCTCGGGTGGTCCGGAGCCAGTTGTCATCCAGCCCAAAGGCCCCTCCTCGGCCTTGCAGCTGCTCTACGCGCTCCTGAGCCAAGCCACGTTTGGCTACTCGGTCCTACACGTGGTCGCCCACCGTCAACTCGACAGCCCATGGGCGATCGAGGAAGGAAACACGGCCGACCTGGCCGAGGAGCTTCTGAGGGAGTACGCCCACGCTCTCGAGATTCTTGATGCGAAGGGCTGCGAGGTGGCTGTCTGGGAGCTGAGTCAGGAAGGACTGGAATGTCGTTGCGTCTGTCCGTCGTGCTCGTTGGGCATCTGCCTGTGCTGGATTCACGGCACGGCCACGGTCGTCGATGCACGGCGACCCCTCCTGGCCCGCGAAGCGGAACCCACGGCGGCCGGTGTCATGGTTGCCCCGCCGCGTACGGCGAGCGTCGCGCTTCGTGCGGGCGTCATCGAAGGAGACGCGGTCGTAGCGATCGACGACCAGCGGGTCGGAGGAGCCCAGGACGTAGAGGGCATGGTCGGTGGTTTTCAGAAAGCGATCGTGGCCCACGGACCCGGGGACACGATCCGATTGAAGGTACGGGGCCCGTCAGGAGACCTTCGAGACGTCCGCCTCGCCCGGGATGTAGCGATCCCGCCTCCGAAAGAACGGAGACTCGCGGCCATCGTGTTCACGGATATGGTCGGCTTCACGGCCCTCGCCCAGGAAGACGAGTCCCGGGCTCTCGAGCTGCTCGAGGAGCACCGTGCGCTCGTTCGGGCGGCCCTCCCCCGGCATGGCGGCCGAGAGGTCAAGACCATCGGGGACGCTTTCCTCTTGGAGTTCGGGAGCGCTTTGGACGCGACCGCATGCGCTATCGAGGTTCAGCGCGCCGTTCGCAAACGCAACCAGATTCATCGCCGGGACCCGATACAACTTCGAATCGGGATCCACATCGGAGATCTAGTCTCTGTCAGCGGCGACATCTTCGGGGACGCGGTCAACATCGCGTCCCGCATCGAGCCGCTGGCCGAACCCGGGGGCATCTGCGTCTCCCAGCAGGTCTACGACCAGGTGTGGAACAAAGTACCGGTCCGCATGGTCGAGCTGGCCAAATGCCGGCTGAAGAATGTTAGCGCCCCCATCGGGGTCTATCGGGTCTCGGTTCCGAAATCGCGGTAGACAGAACGGGATGGAGCGAGTCGCCGATCGCTGCACCTCCCGCGTTTCTCCCAGTCGGAGAACATCACCTCAGGAGTCGAACTTTCGTCGATTCCCGCCCTCGACTGGATTTTCCTCGATTCGCCCCGCGTCGTTGACGTCGAGGTAGTGCGTCCAGCGAGCAGTGACCCTCGCGGGAACAATCCCCCTCTGTTCGAAAAGGTCGGTGACGCGAAAGTCGGGCGTTGGGATGGGCAAGGCGCCCATTCTGGACGTGACCGCGCTCCCCCATCACGCGGGAAATCCTCTCCGCCCGAGCCGTTCCACCGGGACCGACCACTCACCTAACCCGCAAACTCCTAGCTCTTGGTTTGCGGGCGACGTTGAGGGGGTCACCGGGTTCCACACCCATGGAGCCGTCGCCCTCTAAGCCGGAGGAATGGTGTTCTGTGGCGAGCCCGGAGGGCCGATCACTGGGTCCCGTGACCTGTTTCTCTTGGAAATGTCGTAGTGCAAGAAGAGAGAGCCCGAGCTGAATGCTCGGGAATTCAACAGCCGGAAGTCGTGACGGCCCGGAGCTCCCTGGGGGACGACATCCTCCTCGTGGTCGGGATCTGGCTCCCAATGGAAGAGCGGCTTCCCCCGTCCTATGATGTTCGGGGACACAGTGAGGTAGAGCTCATCAGCGAGCTCCTGGGCGAGCACGGACTGCACAAATCGCGGGCCGCCCCCGACAACCAAGTTCTTGCCGGGAAGGGACCGCAGACGGGCCATCTCGTCCGCGACTGGGCCACGCACTATCCGGGAGTTTGACCAGTCGGCCGACCGGAGGGTGCGGGAAAACACTACCTTGTCGACCTGGGTCGAAAACCGAGCGAAAGCCCGGAAATGTTCATTGTCATCGTCCACGAAGCGAGGCCAGAACCCGGCCCATTTCTCATAGGTCCTTCTCCCGAGCAAGAGGGTATCGACATCGTTCCAGGGGCCCGTCCACATGGCGTCCCAGAATTGACGGGACGCTTCAGGGCCGGTATCCGGTTCATCAGGATTCTCGGCGAACCCGTCGAGGGTCATGAACATGTGGATCAGCACCTTTCTCGACACCGGTTGACTCGCGCGCGCGCGAGGTAGAGGTCCTTCTTAGCACCTCGCGCACCCCGCGGAAGTCGCGAGGTCCCAGCGAGGGGCCATCCCGCGCAGCGTGGCACGGTTTACTTAGGTCGGGAGCTCCGGGGAGGAACGCGGTGCGGCCAGGGTCGACGGTCGGGGCGGTCGAGGAGCGAGTCCGGTACCTCGAGAGCCGAGGATTTGGGGCAACTGCGGTACGTGGGCCAAGGCACTCGATTTTCTCAGCTCATCGGCCCGCCCAGAGTTAGACCCGTGATAGGGAGTCACCTATCTGGCTCGGAGCAGGGGGACCTCGTCCCGAACACCCGCTGGCGCTATAGTGCCCGATGAATTCGGTTCGGCATGGTGCACATCCACGACGAAGGGAGTGAATTCGACGCCTCGATTGACAATATCTGGAAGTACCTAGGGACCCCGGAGGTCCACGGCCCGGCCCACAAGAGCCGCAGGAACGTACAGGTGAAGCCCGTGAACGATAACACGGTGCACGTTGAGTTTGAGCAGCAGGTCGGGGACCAGTGGGTGAAGGTTCGGAATCGGGTCACCACCTTTCCGCCGGTGGGGAATGCGGTCGAGATGCTTGACGGCCCGCTCGGCGGCTCAAAGTTCCTCACGTACTACACCCCAAAGGGCACGAAGACCGGAATCACTGTCATCGGCGAGTTTGTCTCAAAGACCCTACCACCGGCTCAGGTCGAGGCCGCAGCACTGCGCGCGCTCGAGACGTCGTTCAATGAGGACAACGCTGCCCTGAAGACGTTCAAGGCCAAGCCTTAGGCAGCTCCCGCCAGGGCTCCCGAGCTTCCGCTCGGATCGCGCTCACCGGTGGGCGAACTCCCTTCGAAAGGAGGGGCTATAGACGGGGGGCGCACCGCCGCGCTCCCCCATGCGGCGATCGCGTCCGGCTCCCTCGAGGTACTGCGGGCGATTGCCCATATTACCCAGGTCGTGGGAAACGGACTCGATTCTGATACGCCCGATTTCAATTGCGAGAGACTCGCAATGACTTCTTGGCCTCTGGATCCCTCGGGCTATCATGGAGTTCGACCGGTTCACGATAGCCCTGCTGGTCCGACGATCCGACGCCCCGAAGTTCGACTCGAACACTGAGGACCGGCTCCAAGACGCACACCTTGCGCACCTCGCTCAACTGCACGACGGAGGCCCCCTTCTCGCCGCCGGCCCAGTGCTGTCCGGCCTGGATGGCTCGATTCGCGGTCTGTGCATCTTTCGAGGGAGTCCCGAGGAACTACGAGCCCACGCGGCCACCGACCCTTGGGTCCAGGCAGGATATCTCGAATACCAGTTCTACCCCTGGGTGGTGCCCGCAGGAGCCGTCCAGTTCTCGCACACCCGGTTTCCTCGGTCTTCGTCAGAGACCGCGTAGTGTGGGCAAACCACCCTTTCTGGACCAGCGAGCGACCGGTCGACTCCGGCTCACGGAATCGCACCCATAGCTCACTTCCCTCCCTCGGCTTCTGGATCGTCGCCGGGTCCCCGGGAGGCCGCGAGAAATGAGGGCTTCCCCGGTCACGCCTTCCGTCGGCCGGCCCGCGCCGAGCTCGTGACCTCCTCGGGAAGGCGAAACGAACGGAGCGCCGCGACGAACCGAGGGTCGTCCCGGATCGAGTCGAACACCGGGTGGCGATAGCGCAACCAGAGCCCGCTCTCGCTCTCCTTCACGCCGGCCGTGATCAGGTCGAGGGCCTTCCCATTCTCTCCCGCGACCGCATAGAGCGCCGCGACGTAGTCCATGGAAACGAATTCGTGGGGCGATCCCCCCGTGAGCTCCGAGAGGAGAGCGCGTGCCTCCTCAAGGTCCCCCATCGTTCCCAGGATGAGCGCGCGAGCGATTCGGTAGAGGAGGTTCGAGGGGCGCCCGGCCATTTCGAGCTCGCGACGGGCCTCCGGGAATTGGCCCTTCACGGCATAGTACGTTGCGAAGTCGAGGTGGACGTAGGGGATCTCTGCGTCCGGACCGGACCGTGCCTGGAACCGCTCCTCCGCCAGCGCAAGGTCCCCCCGCTCCAAGGCATACTCGATGAGCAGAGCGGGCGGGACCCACCACTTGGGGTCGATCTCGACCGCCGCTTCCAACTGTCGCTCGGACGCTTCGACCTTCCCGAGTACCCTAAGCAGCGTGGAGTAGCTCACCCGGGCCCGCACGTTGCTCGGGTTGAGGGACACGGCCCGCTCGAATTCCGACTCGGCGAGGGCCCAATCGTGATCCTCCTGCATCGCGAGATTGCCGCGGGAGGCGTGCGCCTCGGACAGCTCCGGGTCGATCTCCAGCGCCCGGGAGACGTACCCTCGGGCTCGGTCGAAACCCTCTCGATGCGGGAGGAAATCGCCCGCTCCCTGGACGTAGCGGTCGCCGAGGAGGGCGTACGCGAGCGCGAATCGGGGGTCCAGTCGGATCGCCTCCTCCAGAAGCGTGACCGAATACCGAAACGATTCGGCCGTGATCTCATCGCTCTTCAGGAGGGCGCGGAGATAAAGGTCGTACGCCCGAAGGTTCGCGGTCGGCGCCCGGGTAAGGAACTCTCGAGCGCGGTCCGACAGTTCGACGCGGATCGCTTTCGCCGTGCTTTCGGCGACCTCGGTCTGGATGGCGAACACGTCGGAGAGCTGGCGGTCGTAACTCTCCGTCCAGACGTGCTCCTGGCTCGCCGGGTCGATCAGCTGGAGGGAGATCCGCAACCGATCCCCCGCTTTGCGGACGCTCCCCTGGAGGATCGAGCCGACGCCCAGCTCGGTCCCGATCTGGGCAGCCGACTTGGGGCTCGACTTGTACGGTGCGACCGACGTCCTCGCGATAACCCGCAGTCCCGGAATCTTCGACAACACCGAGATCAGCTCCTCCGTGAGCCCGTCGGCGAAGTACTCGTCCTTCGGGTCCGGACTGATGTTGGCGAGCGGGAGGACGGCAAGCCGCGGAACCGCAGCGTCCCGGGACGGCTCGCGCACTCCGCTGGCTGCCACAACGACGCGGTAGAGCTCGACCGGTTCGGCGATTCCCTTGAGGGTCTGGGCTCCCAAGCGCTCGAGAGCGTGCGAGACCTTGTTCCGGACGAGTTCGTACACCGGTCCCGAGATGCAGATCCCGCCGGGCTCGGCAGCTGACTCCACCCGTGCCGCCACGTTCACCGCGTCGCCAAAGATGTCGCCCGCGCGACGCTGCACATCTCCGAGGTGAACGCCGACCCGGACCCGCAGCGACACGCTCCCGGGCTGGAGATTGCGTTCTCGGATGCGGCCCTGAAGGTCCACCGCGCTCTCCACCGCGTCGAGCGCGCTCGAGAGCTCGGCCAGGAATCCGTCGCCGGTCGACTTGACCCACCGACCGTGGTGCGCCGCGAGGACCGGACGGGCGAGCTTCTCCAGCTCCTCGATTAACGCCAACGCGGACCGCTCGTCCTTCTGGGCGAGTTGCGTGGATTCCACCATGTCCGTGAACATGATGGCCGAAAGCCGCCGGCTGGACGCCACGAAACGGGGATGCGCATCCGACTAAAAGGAGTGGGAGCCGGCCCCGGAGCTCATGCCCGAATGTGGGGACTTGAACTCCTCGTTTCGGTACCTCCCTCGGCTCTCTTCCAAGGGTCCACACCCCGTGATGCCCTGATTTTGGGGCGATAGATGGCAGGGTAGTCGGACTTGACGGAGCGCGGTCTGGGTCCTCCCCTGCGAAGGAGGAGGACGAACGCAGCGTTCTGCAGCGTTCGTGGGATGACGGCTCAGGAATCAGCTCGAAGGAGCTTCACCCGGCGTCGACCTTGTCGAGGTCGTCGGACGGACGACCAGGACCGAGCAGTGAGCATGGTGAACGATCGCGTCGCTGACGCTCCCGACGAGGATACGACGGGTGGTCGAAAGACCACGGGCACCGACCACGATGAGATCCGGCCGATGCTCGTCGATGAAGCTCAACAGCTGCTCGACCACCGGCCCTTCGGGCATCGCGGTGGTGACGGGACGGACCCCGGCCCGAGTGGCAGTTTCGTGGTACCGCCGCAACAGCTCCTGAAAGAAGCGACGATCCTCGACGTCGGTCTCCGAAACGATGCGACCCTCCGGGGTGAACGAATGGTGAGGCGGCACGACCGCGACGATCGTCAGCGCGGCGTGAGCGAGCGATGATAGGTCGCACGCCGTCTTAAGGGCCCGCTCGGCCGGGCTGGATCCGTCGACCGCGACCGCGACGTGTTGAAGACCGCGCATGGAGAATCGTACACCCCACAAAGAAAAGCGGGCTTCGTAAATCCGGGCTGACTCCTCGTGCCGGGTTCAGCCCCAACGCCGGGGGCGCCTATCAGAGAGAACCCGTCGAAGGAGCCGTAGAGCGCGTCCGGTTTCTGTGCTGGCAACGATGGTTCCGGTGGGGGAGAACACCGGAATCGGTCACTCTCGGTCGACCCGCTTCGCGGCGAGCTCGCCCGTGTCGGCGGCGACGGCATACTGGAAGTTCTTGGGCACGAAGTCGGACCAGAGGCTGCCTTCCACGACCCAGTACTCCCTTCCGCGGAACCGGTTGGAGGTCGTCTTGAGACTGATGAATTCCACCGTATCTCCGAACAGCCGCTTGAGGTCGTCCATCACCACCTTCTCGGCCTGCTTGAGGGCGAGCAGACTCGGAGGGGTCCTTGGGGAACGCGAGGTTTTCGGCCGCGGCTGAGCGAGGGTCCACTCGGCCGGAGCGGGAATCGGAGGGGGGGAACTTCCGAGGCGTCGTAGGCCGGGCTGCGCGCGGCTCAGTTGGTGGAGATCCGCGCACGTCAGTCGCAGATCCCGGGCACCCTCTTCGCCGTAGGGCGTCCGGTTGCGGTACCGGAGGAGACCGAGGGCGGTGCCGAGCGCCCGATTCTCCCAATGGTCCTCGGTGTTGGAGATCATGTTCCGGTCGACGTGGGGGTCGACCACCGGGAGCGGGGGATCGAGTACCTCGGTGCAGAGCGTGTTCACTCCGTAGACCTTCCATCGCTCGGGAGACTCCAAGATCCGTCCCCACCCTATCCAAGCGGGCGGACCCCGGCCCCGTTGGAGAAAGAGCACGGGCTGCCCGGGTTCCTTGCCCGCCGACCGGGCGTCCTCCCAGAGGCGCTCGGCCCTTGGCCGCAACCAGAGATTCAACGGTTCGTCCTCATGGGCTTGAATCACCCACCCGACAATTCGCTCGGCAGAAAGCGGTACGTCCCAGGGAAACAGCCCGGAGTCCGCCATACTAAAGCGACCTCCTCACAACTCCAAGCCTGCGTGTCGTATCTGCTCTTCTGCCTCTTGGGTTCAGTCGCTGCCGTCCACCTCGGGTCAGGGACATCGCTGCGGACCGGGTCGAGTTGCCCGCCCCGCGGCCTGTCCCACGGTCGTTGGGCTGAGACTCGGCCCGTAAAGAGCGTGCAACAGAATCTGTCCAGTTTTCCCGCTTTGGCAGAATCGACCCCCGGGACTCTTTTCCCCGTTCGTCCTGCCGAACGTGGAAGGGGCCCCGCACTCGCCTAAGGAACGCCCGCCCTGGGTCCCCCCGCCGAGGCGCAGCCTCTGGGGTTCGCTACTCGGTGAGGGCACGGTTGGTGTCGCTCAGCCGGTGGGCGATCTCCTGAAGCATGCCTCGGAGCATTCGCGGCTCCTCCATGGCGACCCCCCAGAACTCCCACCTTGAGAGCACGAGACACCGGGTCGGCTGGGTCGCGACGACGTCGGCCGAGCGAGCTTCCTCCGCGAAGAGCGCCATCTCGCCAAAGAAGTGGCCCGGGCCGAGGGTCGCCAAACGCCGACCCTTGCGCCGCACCTCGACGCGGCCGTCTAAGAGTAGGTAGAAGCCGATCCCCTTCTCGCCCTGCTTAACGATCGTCGCGCCCTCGGGGAAGGACCGTTCCATGGTGTCGCGGGCCAGCCGTCGAAGCTGCCGGTCGGTGAGGCCGGAGAAGATCGGAACGTTCTCCAGCATCCGGAGCGTGTGAGCGTCGACTTTGGGTCGAAGGAGAGGCACGGAGGGCGGAACCGGGTTCTGGGATATAGACCTGACCTCGCTCGGAGCGTAGGGGCCGTCCTCCGGACTCGAGGAGGTGTTCGCGAGCCGTCGTTGTCGCTGACGGAAGGCTGGAAGTGGTGGCGCTCCCGGCCCGAGCCTCGCGATCGCGCGAGCTGCCGCTCTCGGAGCCCCGCACGTGCTACCTCCCTTCGTACTGGATCGCCCTCGTTCACGTGGGGTGGGGGGACCTGGACCGTGCGTTCGCCTGGCTCGAGCGCGCCAACCGGAAGCGTTCCACGTGGCTCGCCTGAATCAAGGTCGAGCCCCGGTTCGAGGGGCTGCGCTCCGACTCTCGGTTCCCCCGCCTCCTACGAAGACTGAAACTCTCCTAGCACGCCGGTTCTGGCCCGGGGAGGCTCGGGTGCCGGCGAACGATCCTTTGGGGAGGGCCGTCGGGTCGACGGTCAGCGGCTTGCCTTGAGGCGCTCCGTAAGCCGTTCGTCAAACCACTGTGGGTAGGTCGCCGACCCTAACGCGAAGGTTCGCCGGACGTTGGTAACTCCCTCGATGCCGAGGGTGCGCCGGATCGACTGTTCCACGGCAGCGGGGGCTTCCGCCGGCACGAGGCCGATCAAGGGGGCGTTCGCGGTGGAGGGAGGGGTCCCGAACCCGTCCGGCGCCACCGGGATCCAGCTCGGGTTCTCGCGTACGATCCCGCGGGAGACGAACGAGGGGTCGGTGGACTCGCGAAGGGAGATCCGCAAGAGCGCGAGCGGCATCTCCTCACTTCCCGGGCCGGGCGTCCACCAGCACGCGTGGGAGTCGAGCAGCCGGTGGAAACGTCCGGACGCGGTCTT
>JASHWY010000165.1 GCA_030043835.1 Thermoplasmata archaeon | reverse complement strand
CGTCGCGGCCCAGGGCCTCCCCGACCTCCGCGCGGCGATCGCGGAACGGTTGCATCGGCGTCACCGGATCCCCGCCACCGCGGCCAACGTGGTCGTGCTCCCCGCCAAGTTCGCCATCTATGCCTCGCTCCTCTCCACGCTGGACCCGGGCGACGAGGTGCTGCTGCCGGACCCCACCTATCTCTTCGACCAGCCGGTCCGCCTCGCCGGGGGGCGGCCGGTCTACGTGCCGCTCGGCCGCGAGTTCGCCTTCGACCCCGAGGCCCTCGACCGTGCGGTCACGCCCAAGACCCGGGTCCTGATCCTGGTCTCGCCGGGCAACCCGACCGGGCGCCTCCTGCGTCGCGCCGAGGTCAAGGCCGCGCTCGAGCTCGCGCGCGAGCATCGGCTGACGGTCGTGAGCGACGAGACCTACGAGTCGCTGATCTACGAGGGAAGCCACGTCGCACCGGCCAGCATCGACGACGGCAGCGTCTCGGTCCTGACGATCGGGAGCTTTTCGAAGCTCTACTCGATGACCGGCTGGCGCGCGGGCTACGCCGTCGCCCCTCCCGAGCACGTTCGCCGGCTCGTCAAGGTCATCGAGCACACGCTCACCTGCATCCCTCCGTTCGTGCAGAAGGCGTGCCTGTGGGCGCTGGAGCACGCCGGCCCGGACGAGGCGAGGTTCCGCGAGCTGTTCCGGGAACGCCGGGACCACCTCTTGAGCCGGCTCGACGACCTCCCGGGCATCAGCTACGTGCACCCCGAGGGCGCGTTCTACGTGTTCCCGCGCTATCACCTTCCGCTCCCCTCGGTCGATTTCGCGCGCCAATTGCTGGACGAAGAGCATCTCGCGCTCGTCCCGGGGGTCTCGTTCGGCCCGGCGGGAGAGGGTCACGTACGGATCTCGTACTCGAGCTCGGTCGACCGCCTCGACGAGGGAATGCTGCGCCTCGGTCGATTCCTGGAGCGCCACGGCGCGCAACGCGGAATGGACTAACGACGGGAGGCGCCGGCGCTTTAGTAGGCGGGCCGGCTAGCCCCTCGATGTCCGCCGCCCGCAGGGTCCACGATCTCTCCGCCGACCTCGTTTCGGAGATGCCGGTCTGGCCGAGCTCGCCGCCCCCGCTCTTCGAGCCGGTCGGCGTGTTCGCGCGCGACGGCTACTCCATCGAGCGGGTGACCTGCCTGACCCACACCGGGACCCACATGGACGCTCCCTACCATTTCCTGGAGCACGGAGCCTCCGTCGACCAGATCCCGGCCGAGCGGCTCGTCGGCCGCGCCGCGGTCCTCGACGTCCGAGCCGACCTCGTGGGTTCCGAGGTCGGGCCGGAGGTCGTTAAGCGCCACTGGCCGAAGACGTTCCGTCCCGAGATCGTTCTGCTCGAAACGGGTTGGAGCCGGGAGAGGGCGCCGACCCGCCGCTACCTTTACGAATTTCCCGGGATCACCCCCGAAGCCGCGGCCTGGGTCGCCGACCAAGGGATCCGCGGCATCGGCATCGATACCCTGGGGATCGACCCGTACGCGAACAGCCGATTCGAGGCGCACAAGGTGCTGCTGGGCCGGGGGATATGGATCCTCGAGGCGCTCGACCACTTGGACGAGCTCCGGGAAGGGCAGGCATACACACTGGTCGCGGCGCCGCTGAAGATCCGGGGGGCCAGCGGCGCCATGGCCCGTGTCTTCGCGCTCGAGACCTGAGGAGGGATGCCGTGACGCTGGACCCCGGTCTCAAGGGCGCCCGGGTGCTGGTGACGGCCGCGAGCCAGGGGATCGGCTTCGGGGCCGCCCGGGCGTTCGTGGCCGAGGGTGCGCGCGTCGTCGTCAACTCCTCGAACCCCACCCGGCTCGAACGGGCTGTGGCCGCGCTCGCTCCATTGGGAGAGGTGCACGGCGTCGTCGCCGACCTTCGGAACCGGGACGAGCTCGACCGCCTGCTCGCGGAGACGCTGCGGCACCTGGGTGGCCTCGACACGCTGGTCTACGTGACCGGCTCCCCGAAGCCCGGGGTCTTCCTCGAGCAGCAGTACGACGACTGGGAAGCGGCCGCCCGGCTCCTCGTGGTGAGTCTGGCGTATCTCGCGCGCAAGGCCGCGGAGGCGATGCTCGCGCCGGGCCGGGGGGGCCGGATGGTCTTTCTCGCCTCCGTGGCGATCCGGGAGCCGATCCCAAACATCGCCACCTCGAACGTCTGCCGCATCGCGATCGCTGGCATCGTGCGGACCCTGGCGCGGGAGCTGGGGCCCCGGGGGATCCGCGTGAACGGCATCCTGCCGGGCTACATCGGCACCGACCGCCTTGTCGACGTGTTCGCCGACGCGGCGCGTCGGCGGGGTACGTCGCCCGAGGTCGAGCGCGCCGCCCTGGAGGGGGAGATCCCGCTCGGCCGCGTGGGAACCCCGGAGGAGCTGGCCCGCGCCGTGGTCTTCCTGGGAAGCGAGCTCTCCGCGTACGTCAGCGGAGCCCTGCTGCCGGTCGACGGCGGGCTCTTGCGGTCGGTCGGCTGAGCCGCTCGTCAGGGCTGGTCGGCCGGCAGCGCCTCGGGCAGGAAGTCCTCCCGTTCCGGGACGAACGCGTCGAGGATGACGCTGGGGCCGCCCGGGTCGTTCACAAGCTCGTGCGGCACACC
>JASHWY010000164.1 GCA_030043835.1 Thermoplasmata archaeon | reverse complement strand
TGTTGATGGCGCACATCTCGGCGCCCTGGATCCCCTCTTCGACGCACCGGTTGATCGTGTTCGAGCCACCGCCTCCGCAGCCCACGATGCGGATATTGACCTTGAGCGTCTCCGCGAGCTTCGCGAGCTCGGCGTCGTCGGCGCTCCCGTAGGCCGGGGCCGGCTTCTTCTCCTCGACCAGGGACTGGTTCTCCTGGTGCTTCGCAATCGCTTCCTGGATGATCGACTTCATCGCTAGTTCCTCGCTCCCATTTGTCAGACGAGCGTCATACGCCCGGAGGACAGAGTCCGGTGAATCCTACATAAACATTTGCGTTCATCGGTCCCACACCTCGACCGGGACCCGCGAGCTCGCCGTAAGACCGCACGATTTCTGGGCGTATTGACCGTTGAATCGGGTCGGGCTCACTCCAACGCTTCGGTTACCTTCTGGAGAACCTGGTGCTCCGTGAATCCGTCCGTGACGATGACGGTCGCTCCCGGCACCGGAGGAGGGACTTCGGCTTCGAGGGTTTTGATCCCTTCCGCCTTCTGCTCTTGAGAATCCTCCGGCCCGCGCGTCGAATCGTCCCGATGCCGCTGCGCCGCCGTTTCGGGAGAGCAGACGAGTTGGATCACCGTAACCTCCTTCGACGGCCAGGGGACACCGTACGCCGCGCAGAGCGACGAGATCTCGCCCGAATCCACTCCACCGTCGAAGAGCACGGGAAACTTCTCCTGTTGCCCAAGGTGTCTCAGAGTTAGGCCTGCCGCAAAGACCGCCCCCTCCTTCCAAGGTGGCCAGGGGGCGTAGTTCTCCAACGAGACGAGACGCCACTCCTTACCCAGCCGACCGATGAGGCGGTTGGCAGCCCGCGTTTTTCCGGTGTCGTGGCCTCCCGTGATGATGACGAAGCGTAGCCGAGGGTCCACCGACCAATCACTTCGGGTGCACGTAAGAATCTTCGGGTGTCGTGCTTCGAAGGCCAACCTCGAGGACGTCTCGGGTTCGGCACCTCGAGAACTTTTGACCTCTCGGACCGGACTCCGTCCCCGAGGGGCTTCTATCCGCTTCGCCGCGCAACAAGGCTCGAGCCCGGTGCGGTTCCTCGACGACGCGGGGCGGCACCGGTACGGTGGATCGAGGGCGGGGGTCCTGCGGGTCTTGGCACCCGGTTTAAACGTTGTCCGGAGGCGTCGTGTCCCGGCGCTCGGGACTTAAGAAAGCGCTGCGTCGCGCCCACCGCCGAAGTCTCGGAACATTTCGCACGAGCTGCTCGATTTGGCTCACCGATAGGTTCTGGTGCGTAAGCTGGCGCTTCGCCCGCTGCATCGCCTCTCGGCTCGTAAGCGTAGGGTCGGTGAAGGCCCCATCGCGGTAGCACGCGCGACAGTAGTCGGCGCTCGGCTTCCCGTTCGCGTCCGTACCCCGGCTCGCGGAATCGCCGAGAGGGATCCCACAGCTTTGACAGACGTCGGCCTCCGGTCGCATCCGGTGCCCTACGCAGAGTAAGGCCCACGCCTGTTACAACCTTTGCCGGCCCTGCCGATGGGATCCTGGGCACGGCCGCCGACGGGTACGATGCGGCCCGGACACGAACCAGCGTTCCCCGGCGCTCCTCCTTATCGATGGCGCCGGCTCGAACGCTTCCATTCGAGGCGCATCTGGTTCGTCGCCCGGAAGCCCAGTTGCTCGTAAAGAGGGCAGCCCGCCCGCGTGGCGTGGAGGTCGACACGAGGGTAGCCCTGCCGGCGCGCCGAATCGATGAGCGCCCGAGTGATGGCCGAGCCGATAACCATGGCGCGAAGACGGGTCGACGCGGCTCGGAAACGCCGTTCGGGACGCGGGGTTTATCTCGGTCCATTCTCTCGGCGCGTCGTGGAATCGCACTTCCTCGCGATCGAGTCCCAGGTCGATCGCGCCTATGCGGTCGCGGGGGAGGCCCGCCGGCAAGGGATCGACCCCGAGACCCATCCGGAGATTCCGCGCGCCCAGGACATGGCCGGCCGCGTCGAGAAGCTGCTCGCCCACCTCGGCATCGAGGGGATCTCCACGGAGATCCGGGACCTCGCGTCCCGTATGCCCCGGGAAGAGGTGGCGGTATCGATCGCTCGACGTCTCGCGCGCGACGAGCGGCGGGGGAGTCTCGCCCAGCGGGTCGACACTGCGCTTCGGGTCGGGCTCGCGATCCTGACCGAAGGAATCCTCGTTGCCCCGCTCGAAGGGCTCGCCGAGGTCCACGTGAAGGAAGGCGCGCCGAAGGAGTTCTACATCGAGCTCTACTACGCCGGGCCGATCCGCGCCGCCGGAGGGACCGCCCAAGCGCTGAGCGTCCTCCTCGCGGACGTCGTGCGACGCGACCTCGGCTTGGCGCGTTTCCGCCCCGAGCCCGACGAGGTCGAGCGCTACCGGGAGGAGATTCCGCTCTACAAGTACCACCAGCACCTCCAGTACGTCCCGACCCCGGACGAGATCGACCTCGTGATCCGGAACGTCCCGGTCGCGATCTCCGGCGAGGCGACCGAGGGCGACGCGGAGGTGAGCGCCTTCCGCAACCTCCCGCGGGTCCCGACGAACGGCATCCGAGGCGGGGCGTGCCTTGTGATCGCCGAGGGGCTCTGCCAGAAAGCGCCGAAGCTACAGAGCATCGTCGAGAAGCTCGGGATCGACGGCTGGGAGTTCCTGAGCCAGGTCGGCCGCCACGCGGAGGACGACGAGGACGCCCGAACGCCGAAGTACCTTCGGGACTCGGTGGGCGGTCGGCCGGTCCTCGCCCACCCGGGCCGCCCGGGGGCGTTCCGACTCGTCTACGGGCGAGCCCGGACCACCGGCCTCGCCGCGTGCGCCGTGAACCCGGCGACGATGGTGGCCCTCCAGCATTTCGTGGCGATCGGAACCCAGGTGAAGCTCGAGTTTCCCGGCAAGGCGTGTGCGATGGCCGTCTGCGACACGGTCGACGGACCGATCGTAGAGCTCGACGACGGCTCGGTCGTCGCGATCCACGATGCCGCGCGCGCCGAGGCGCTCAAGAGCCGGGTTCGAAGGATCCTCGATGTCGGAGAGCTGCTCGTCTCCTTCGGTGAGTTCTTGGAAAACAACCGAGAGCTCGTCCCCGGCGCCTACTCCCCGGATTGGCACGCCGAGGAGCTTCGGGAGGCCGGGGTGCCGGGGGCCGAGGCGCTCGCGGTCGACTCGTACGCCTCGGCGCTCGCGCTCGGGGCGCGCTACCACGTCCCGCTGGACCCCCGCTTCCTCCTCTTCTGGCACGACCTCTCGCCCGGGGAGATCCGGGCCCTTTCCGAGTTCGTCGAGCGCTCGGGGCGCTGGGTCGACGGCGCTCTCGAGCTACCGGCCGATCCGTCGTGGAGGGAGCCGCTCGCCCGGTTGGGGTTCCTCTTCGCACCGCGGAACCCCGACGTCTGGCGAGGAGAACCCGACCCGAGCGCGGCGCTCGTGGGAGGGCTCGGACTCGACGTCACGGGCTCGCTCCTCGAGCGAAGGACGGGGCTCGATCCGGTGCCTGCGGATCCGCTCGCCTACGTGAGCCGGCTCGCGGGGGTCACCGTGCGAGCCCGCGGACCGTCCCGGATCGGCGGGCGCGTCGGGCGTCCCGAGAAGGCATACCAGCGGAGCATGCAGCCGAACGTTCACGGGTTGTTCCCCGTCGGAAGTGCGGGTGGTCCGACCCGTTCGTTGCCCGAGGCGGCGCGCCGGACGATGCGTGAGGGGGTTCGGGTCGACCTCGGGGTCCGGGTCTGCCCCGCGTGCGGCCGATCGACGGTGTGGAACCGCTGTTCCTGCGGGACCCATACGGACCCCACGGGGACCGTAACGACCGAGGCGCTCCCAATCGCTCGGCTCTTTAGCGACGCGACGAGCCGCCTTCGCTTGGGGAAGGTCCCGGTCGTGAAGGGCGTGAAAGGGCTCACCTCCCCCGGGAAGTTCCCGGAGCCGATCGAGAAAGCGATCCTCCGCGCCGCGCACGGGATCTCGGTGTACCAGGACGGGACCGCCCGGTTCGACCTCACCGACCTCCCGCTCACGCACTTTCGTCCCCGGGAGGCCGGCGTCGATCTCCCGACGCTCCAGCGTCTCGGGTACACGGTAGACTGGACCGGCGCTCCGCTCACCGACGAAGAGCAGCTCATCGAGCTCGCTCCCCAGGATCTGATCGTCTCCCGCTCGTGCGGCGCGTACCTGACCCGGCTCGCGCGGTTCGTCGACGACGAGCTCGTCCGGCTCTACGACGCCGAGCCGTTCTACCGCGCCGAGCGCCCGGAGGGCTTGATCGGCCAGATCGTGATCGCGCTCGCCCCCCACACGTCGGGGGGCGTCGCCGGCCGCGTGATCGGCTTCACGGATGCCGAGGCGTGCTTCGCGACGCCCGTCTTCCACGCCGCGAAGCGCCGGAACTGCGATGGGGACGAAGATTCGGTGACGCTCCTTTTGGACGCTCTCCTCAACTTCTCGCGGGCGTACCTCCCCGACAGCCGCGGCGCCCTCATGGATAAGCCGCTCGTCCTCACGACGCGGCTCAACGCGACCGAGGTCGACACGGAGGCGCACCACGTGGACGTCTCGGGCCGGTACCCGCTCGCCGTCTACCGGGCCGCGCTCGAGCGCCGATCTCCCCAGGAGATCGAGCCGTTGCTCGACTTGATCGGCCACCGCTTGGGCTCGGCGCGCGCCCTGTCGCAGTACGGGTTCAGCCAGGACACGACCCACATCGCGGGCGGACCGGTCCGCTCGGCGTACCGCGACGGTCGGTCGATGACCGACATGGTCGAGCGGTCGATCGTTTTGGCGACCCAGATCCGAGCGGTCGACGTCGCGGAGGCGGTGACGCTCGTCCTGAACGCCCACTTCCTCCCCGACGTGATGGGGAATTTGAAGAGCTACGCGACCCAGCGGTTCCGCTGCAAGGTGTGCGAGACCGTCTACCGGCGGCCGCCGCTCACCGGACGGTGCACGGCGCAGCGCCCGGGGAGCGGCCGGTGCGAGGGCGAGCTCCTCTCGACCGTCTACGAGGCGTCGGTGCGCAAGTACCTCCCGCTCTCGCAGCGGTTGAGCGAGATCGAGGGGATCACGCCGTACGTGCGCCAGCGGATCCAGATCCTTGGCGACTCGCTCGCTGCCCTCTTTCCGGGGACGACCGCTCAGACGACGCTCGACAAATTCCCCGAGGCGGAGACGCCCTCCTCCGAGCGGGGAGCCGTCCGCGGAACCGCCAAATAGGACGGCCTCCGTTCGCTGCCCCACGGGCTTGTGGGGTAGTCTGGACTATCCTGTCGGCCTTCGAAGCCGACGACCTGGGTTCGAAATCGGGGGAGCCGCCCACGACGGAACTCCCAGCAAGCCCGCCCCGGTTCCCTAACGGAAGTAGCCGGACGCCGTCTCGGGCTCGCTCCGCTTCTCTTCCTCGGCCTTCGCGACCTCGAGGATGTCGATCGTGAGGACCGCGGGGATCGGCACGAGGCGAACCCGTCCCTTCTCGTCGCCGTCGGAGCCGTCGAGCTCGATCGCGAGCGCGTTGTCCCCGCCGATCGAGACGAGCCCTCGGAAGCTTCCCGACGATGTGAGCGCCTGGTCGTCCGGGCCGGCCGACCGGACGCGGATTTTGGAGCCCGGCGTCAACGCGAGGGCGGGGCGCTTCGCGGCGCTCACCGGTTGGCTCCTCGCTCGCGTACGAGCACGCGAGGGGCGTTGGGGGATTTCGGTGGGGGCTCGCTCGCCCTCTTCTCGATGAGCGTCTGCAAATGGTTCACCGTCTCCCGATACCGGCGGAGGGCGTTCTGGGCGTTCGCCTCGGTGAAGTCCCAGGCACGGGCGAGGTTGCCGTAGCGTAGCCGGTATCCCTTGCGGCCCTTCCCGTTGGCAACCCCTCCGACCTCCTCCAGGAGGTCGAGGGACTTGAGCTTGTTAATGTGCCGATAGACGGTCGGCTTCGACGTTTTGAGGACGGCCGTGAGCTCGTCGACGTACCACGGACGGGCCGGGTCGCGGAGCAGGCAGTCGTGCACGAGTCGATACGCGAGGCTCTGAGCGACCGGTCCCTCGGAGCCCCGCCCCTCCTCACCCTCGGGGAGGTAACCCACGAGGCGCAGGAACTCGCGGAGGACCTCGTCCAAGTCCGGGATCGGCGTAAGCGGGGTGCTGTAACGTAACGCGAGTTCGAGCGGCATGCCGACGGTGAGCCGGAGCCGCTCGTGGAATAAAAACGCGACCTTCGGAGCCTCGCTGGACCGCGAAACGATAAGCTAGGCCCGCGCGCTGGGACGGGCCGCATGCCTCCCTTCGACCTCGTCGCCCCGTCGACGCCCGAGGAGGCGATCGCCACGCTTCGCACGCGGCCGAGCGGGGAGGTCCGGGTGGTCGCGGGCGGCACCGACCTCCTGCTCGACGTCGACGCGGGGCGGATCCACCCCACGACCGTCGTCTCCCTGCGTCGCCTCCCGTGGCGAACCCTCGATTGGAACGGTCCTGCGCTCACGATCGGCAGCACGCTTCCGCTCCGCGCGCTCGAGAACGACCCCGACGTTAGGGTGCGGATCCCAGGCCTCTACCAGGCGGTCAAGGCCGTCGGCTCGGTCGCCCTACGACACCGGGCGACCCTCGGCGGCAACCTCGGCCGGTCGGCGCCGGCCTCCGACCTCATCCCGATGCTCCTCGCGCTCGAGGCCGAGGTCGACCTCCTCGGTCCCGACGGAGCCCGGGCGCTCCCCCTCGACCGATTCGTGAAGGCGTCGCGGGCGACCGAACTCGGTCCGTTCGAGCTCATCCGGTCCGTGCGCATCCCCGAGGCGCGCCCCTCGGCGTATCTCTGGCAGCGGGTCCGTCCGGCGAACGACATCTCGCAGATCGCGGTCGCCATCGCCTACTCGCCCCGGACGAACGGATGGACCGTCGCCGTCGGGGGCGTCCCGCCGCGCCCCCGCCTTTTCCCCGAGGCCGGAGCTGTGCTGGGGGTGGGAGCGCCGACCCCGGAGGCGATCCAAAAGGCTGCCGACCGCGCGACCCGTGCCGTGAGGCTCGTGAGCGACCGGAGGGCCTCGGAGGAGTACCGGCGGCATCTCGTGGGCACCCTTCTCGCACGTGCCGTGCGTGCGGCCGCTGCCCCTGAGGAGTTCCACCGATGACCTCCGCGCCACTAACGCTTACCGTCAACGGGCGACCGGAACGACTCGAAGGGGTCCCCGGCGGCGAGCGTCTCCTCGACGCGCTCCGTTGGCGTCTCGGGCTCAAAGGGACGAAGGAAGGATGCCGCTCCGGGGATTGCGGGGCCTGCACGGTCCTCGTGGACGGCGTGAGCGTCCTCAGCTGCCTCACGCTCGTCCACGACGTGGACGGGTCCCGCGTCACCACGATTGAGGGCGTCGCGCGCGAGCCCATCGGGAACGCCGTTAGGGCCGCGTTCGATCGGGCCGGCGCACTTCAATGCGGCTACTGCACGCCCGGTTTCGTGATGGCGCTCACCGGCCTTTTGAACGAGCGGGGCACGGCGGCCCCGCTGGACGAGCTCCTCGACGGACTCCAGGGGAACCTCTGCCGCTGCACCGGATACGCCGCGATCGTGCGGGCGATTGCCCTCGCCCAGGAGGCGATTCGGTGACCGTCTCCCCCCGGCCCGACGCCGCCGAGAAGCTCTCGGGGGCGGCCGTCTTCGGAACCGACCTCGAGGTACCGGGGATGTGGTGGGGAGCGCTCGTCCCGGCGCCGGTCCCCCACGGGCGGATCCGCCGCGTCGACCTTTCGGGCGCACGCGCGGTGGACGGTGCCATCGCCGTCGGACCCGACGAGCTCGCGGAGCTTCTCCCCGGCGCCCAGGGCGATGCCGAGCGTCCGCTCTTTCCTCGCGAGACGGTCGTCTACCGCAACCAGCCGCTCGCCGCGGTGGCCGCCCCGACCTTCGCCGGCGCCCGGCGGGCCGCGCGGGCGGTCCACGTCGACGTGGAGGGGCTCACTCCCATCGTTGACTTGGAGACGCTCTTCCCCGAATGGCCGGGGCCCGACGCCCAAGGTTCTCCCCACATCGCGGCGCACGTGCGGGCGGCCCACGGGGACGTTGACGCAGCATTTCGGACTGCCGGGACGGTCGTCCACGAGACCTACCGGACCGCGAGCGTCCACCAGGTCGCGCTCGAACCCCACGCCTGTCTCGCCGAGTACCGGGACGGCCGCTTCTTCGTGAGGACGTCGACCCAGACTCCGTTCGGGGTCCGCGAAGACGCCGCGTCGATCCTCGGAATCCCCGAAACGTCCATCGTCATCGAGGGGACATGGGTCGGAGGTGGCTTCGGCGGAAAGGGCGCTTCGCTGCTCGAGCCGTACGCGATGGTCCTCGCCCGGGCGGCCGGTCGACCGGTCCGGCTCGCGCTCACGTACCCCGAAGAGTTCAACCTCGGTCGGACGACGCTCCCCGCCGTCGTCCGGATGGACACCGCGGTGACGCACGGTCGAATCGTAGGGCGAAGGGTCCGGCTACTGCTCGACGTCGGCACCTCGCTTCCCGGACGCGACTTCGCGACCGGCTACTCGATTGGGTTCCTCCTCGGCCCGTACCGGACGCCGTCGTTCGAGGTCGAGGGATATGCGGTGAGGACGAACAAGCCCCCGTTCGGGCCGCACCGGGCCCCGTTCGCACCCCAGTGCGCGTTCGTCGTCGAGTCCCACCTCGACCACGTGGCGCGCGAGGCCGGTCTCGACCCCGAGGCGTTCCGCGCCGCGCACCTCTGGCGCGAGGGCGACACGACGGCGCTCGGGCAGCGGGTGGGACCGTTCGGCCTTGCGGACGCCTTCAAGGCGGCCCGCGCGGTGGCGCAGCATTGGCGGGCCGAGGCCCCGACCGGTCGCGGGGTCGGTGTCGGGATCGGGTTCTGGTCGACGTCGACCGGGGCCGGCGGAGAGGTGCGCCTTCGCCTCACTCCGACCGAGCTCGTGGTGGTCCAGGGAGAACGGGAGATCGGGAGCGGTAGCGTCCTCGTGGGAGTGCGCGGCGTCGTGGAGAGGCTCACCGGGCTAGCGCCCGAGCGGATACGGATCGAGTACGCGGACACCGCGAGCGCCCC
>JASHWY010000163.1 GCA_030043835.1 Thermoplasmata archaeon | reverse complement strand
CCCGCGACGGCTCGTGGTCGAGGAGAGGATCGTGACGATCGCCATCGCGGTCTTGATCTCCTCGATCCTCGCGTAAACGACGTCCCCCTCGGCGAGTTCGGGGACCGCGTTCGCCGCCCGGACGCGGACGGTCCGGTCCCTCGGGTCGATCGCCGGGGTCCCGACGACGCTCGCGAAGATCCGGCCGGCGTGCTCGTAGGTACCCCGTCCGGGGAGGAACTCCTCCGCGGCTCCGAGATACTCTCCCGGCAGGACGAACTTCGGCAGTTCTTCGGGCGTCATCGCGCTCCCTTCGTTCGAATCACCCAGAGGTCGACCGTGAGCGGCACCCGATCCCGCCGGTGGTGCGGGAACAGTCGAGGGAGCTCCCAGCGGACCGGTAGGGTCGTTTCGACGTATGCGCCGCGCTCGACCGCTCGGCGCGCTATAAAGGTTCGGGATTGGGAGAGCGAGAACGCGTAGACGGCCCGCTCCGCGAGCGAGAGCGCCGCGTCCCAGAACGGCCGGTCGGCTCCCTTGTGCTGGGCGCCGAACGGAGGATTCATGAGAACGGTGTCGGCGCTCTCGCGGAAGCCCTCGACGCCGCGCTCCTTCCACGAGATCTCGACCCCGAGGTTCGACGCCGCGCGACGGGCGAGTGCGACCGCAGCGGGATCGACCTCGAGCGCGGTCACGTGGGCGCCCAGCAGGGCGGCTCCGATCGCAAGGCGTCCCGTGCCCGAGCCCAGGTCCACCACGCGACGCCGAACGAGATCGTCCCGGGCCTGGGCGGTCTCGAGCAGCAAGGCCGCGGCCTCGGAAGGGGTCGCGACCTGCTCGAGCTCCGGACGCCCGTGGGCGAACGCCGGGACCGACTCGAGCGCGCGCACGAGTTCGGCATGCCGCTTCGGGGGACGCGTCGGGGTCATGCGGGGAGCCGGATTCGAACCGGCGAACGCCTTCGCGACAGGATCTCTATCGCCGGGGGCAAGGGACGCCCTCCGACGGTTTAAGTCCTGTGCCGTTGCCTGGCTTGGCTATCCCCGCACCGCTAGCGCGCGGGAGCGGCCGCTTCCTCTTCCTTCGCGGACCGCGCGCCCGCCTTCTTCACCGAGACGCGGCGGGGGAAGTACTTGAGCAGGACGACGTCGTTCACCGCGGAGACCCAGCGGTACGGCACGTTCGTGGGACGCGAGTCCTCCACTAACATCGGGCTCGTCTCCGCGAGGTAGAGCCCGTCGACCTTCGACCCTTCGACGTCGACGACGACGTTGTCCACCTCGCCCAAGAGGCGGCCTTCCGGCGTGTACACCTGGCGTCCCAAGAGCTCGGTCATCTCGACGAGCATAGTGCGTTCTCAGCCCTCGGCGACGCGGCTTGCCCTTCTTATGTCTTTGGGCGGAGGAGACGGCCGGGCGACCGGCGAGGAAGACGTCCTAGCCATTTCCGATCTCGACCGGCTCCGGCTCGGGGCCGGCGTCCTTCTCCCGCCCCGGGGAGGTCGCGGCTCCTCCCCCCGGCGTCAGGAGCACCCGATTCCGCGGCGGCTCCCGCCTCCGTAAGAGGGGCGTTAGGACACTTCCGCTTCGGCTTCCGACGGAGTGGGGGACTCCTTCCGAACCTGGGAACGATACATCTCGAGGAGCTCGGCCGACGTCGTCGCCTCCGTCGGACCCTTATCGTCCCGGAACCTCCCCGTGAACCGAGGGAATCGAAGCGCGAGCCCGACCCCGGCGCGCACCAAGCCCTCGGCCGCTCGGTGCACCGGGCTCAACGTAAGCTCGGCCCCCCGCACCTCGAGCACGAGTCCGGGTCGCATCCATCGGTCGGGTTCGCTCTCCGTCTCTACCTCGGGCGGTTTCGTCTCGACCTCGAACCGGTGAAGGCGCTTCGGCATCTCGGCGAGGAGGGCATCGTCGAAGCCGCTCCCCACCTTGCAGAACGACTCGAACCGGTCGCGTTTCGGGTTGTAGACGGCGAGGAGGAACGCTCCGTATCGGCCCGCGCGGCGCCCCCTTCCGGCGAACGCGCCGACCACGACCCCGTCGATCGAGTCGGAGAGGCCCACCGTGTAGTCGCGCTTGTACTTGATCCACCAGTAGCCACGGGCCCCGGCCCGGTAGGCGCTCTCCGGCCTCAGCGACTTCGCCATCACGCCCTCGCCGCCCGCGGCGATCGCCTCGTCGAGGAACGCCGTCGCCTCGTCGACGCTGGTGACGCGCCGCTGCTCGGCCAGCTTCACGAGGTCGCCCGACCGCAGGATCTTTTCGAGGAGCCCCCGGCGCTCGGGGAACGACCGTTCGTACGTCGGCTCTCCGCCCGCGAGCAGCACATCGAAGAGGTAGAGACAGACCGGGACCTCCTCCCTAACCTTCTCTAAGTCGTGCTTTCTCCCTCGGCGGCGAGAGACCGCCTGGAACGGCTGGATCTCGCCCGTGTCCGGGTCGACGGGCACGCACTCCCCCTCGACGATCGCGGGCTTTGAGCGGATCGCCGCGGGGATCGCGGCGACGAGCTCGGGGAACTGCGCGCTGATCTCATCGAGACGGCGAGAGAAGAGGCGGACCTTTCCCTCCTTCGGGACGTGCGCCTGCACGCGAAGACCGTCGTACTTGTACTCGAGGGCGGCCGTCCCTCCCATCCGCTCGAGGACCGCGTTCAGCGTGGGCTCCCGCTCGGCGAGCATCGGTCGGATCGGCCGGCCGACCGTGATCCCGATCGCCCGAAGGCCCTTCCCCCCATGCTCGACCAAGGCGCCGGCGACGAGCCCCAAG
>JASHWY010000162.1 GCA_030043835.1 Thermoplasmata archaeon | reverse complement strand
GCCGTCGACGAGCGCGACCATCTGGTAGGCGGTGAACGCACGGGCGAGGCGGATGCGGTGGAGCGTCTCGGTCGCGTCGACTCCGAGGGTCCGGCCGAGTTCGCCGATCCGGTACGGGTGGAACCGGTTCGCTCCCTCGAGGAGGGAAATCCGGCCGCGGGCGAGCGCGCTGCCGGCGTAGAGGAGCTCGACGATCGGCTCGACCGCGACCTGCGGACCTTCGAAGAGCGTCGCTTCTCCCGGGGAAAAGCGTCGCGCGAGCCAGGGGAAGAGCGCGGGTTTGTGGGGAAGGATCGGGCGTGAACGCACCGCTCGGTGCCGGCGCGCGAGGCGGAACGAAACCGCCGGGGCGGGAGGCGTCGGCTCCGGCGGTGCGAGCGGCTCGGTGGGGGTGGGCGCGACGAGCGCGCCATCGTCCCACGCGAGCGCCGGCTCGACCTCGAACCGGTCGGTCTCTGTCGCTGTCACGTTCGATCGACCCGGACCGTTTCACGGTGAAGACCGCTCTAAAGCGGCCGCTCGGGAGGCGCTGAAACGGGCCGGGAGAAGGAGCGTTTCAGGGACCGTCGGTGCCGTCCGCTACGCGTCGAGCCGCGCGCTCCCCGGCGGGGGCGGGAGGCCGAGTTCTTGGGAGAGCGTCGTACAGTTGACCGCCGCATCGCCCCTAAAGTGGTTGTTGAAGAACCCGTAGACCGTGGCGACCTCCTCCGAGAGCGTGCGGATCCGGGGAACCCAACCCGCGAGCTCGTCCGCCGAGTAGAGGTAGTCGTACCAGAGCGGGCTCCCGTGGCCGTGCCAGCGCACGTAGGCGAACGGCGCCGTGACCGTGAGCACCGGTGGAAGGTGGGGCCCGTCGACGATCACGTGGGCGAGCCCGAACTCCTTCAAGAGCGCGTACGACGCGTCGACGAGCCACGAGCGCTCGCGGAACTCGACGGCGACCGGAAGGTCCCGGGGGAGGGTGGCGTAGAACGACCGGACGATGCTCGGCTCGAACGGTAGGGAAGGTGGGAGCTGGAGGAGGGCGGCCGCGAGCTTCCCGGCGTCGCGGATCGGCTTCAGGACCGCGAGGAAGCGCTGGAGTTCCTCGTCGGTGCCGACCAAGCGGAGGTCGTGCGTGATCGTCTGCGGGAACTTCGCCGCGAAACGGAACCGGCCCGGGGTCCGGCGGACCCACGACGCCGCGACCGAGGGGGGCGGCAACCGGTAGAACGTCGAGTTGACCTCGACGATCGGGAAGAGCTGGGCGTAGTAGCGGAGTTTGTCCGTGGCGCCGTGGGGCGGGTAGACCCGACCGACCCACTCGGGGTAGTCCCATCCGCTCGTTCCGAGGAGGATCTCGCTCACGCCCGACCCTAGTCTCCTCACGGCGCCGGGCCGGTTAAGCCCTCCTTGAGGGGTGAACGTTGCATCGGTCCACCCTCGTACCGGGCCTCCGGCCGCCACGAAACGCTATCTAAGTAAGGGAAGTGGAACTCGAGTCCCGAATCATGGGAATCCAGGTCGACATCGACATCGCGAAGTGTACCGGGTGCGCGCACTGTAGGGATGTGTGCCCGGTCAACGTCTTCGAACTCCGGCCGAGGACCGAGATGCCGGACGTCGTCGACGACCCCACCGTCGCCGCGAAGTTTCAGTTCCGTGGCGAGAAGTCGCTCGCTGTGCTCGGCCCCGAGTGCATCGTCTGCGAGGCGTGCCTCTTCGAGTGTGAGGGGGAGTGCATCCTCATCACCGACGACGAAGGCCACATCCACCGGTCGACCTACAAGTGACCGGTTCCCGCGCTGCGACCGAGTCGGTTCGCTTCGATGTTTCTCCCCGGCGGCAGGGGTTAAATAGCCACTCTCCCCGCCGATGACGCCGTGCCCCAACCTCCGAGCGAGACCGGTCGCACCGTGGTCTTGGGCGAGCGCGAGCTCGCGATCGGCTTCCGATTGATCGGGCTCAAGGACGTGATCGACGTGACCCCGGAGACTGCGGTCGCGGAGTTTCAGCGGGTGATGAACGACGGCCGGTTCAACCTCGTGATCTCGAGCCAGGCGATCCGCCCCCGGCTCTCGGAGGCGCAACGCGCGCACGCGGACGCCTCGCTCACTCCCCTCGTCGTCTTCGTGCCGACCCCGACGGGCGAGTACGAGGTCGAGAGCATCAACGCGCTCGCGAAGCGCGTCCTCGGGGTCACGCTCACGGTTCCGTCGTAGGGAAAAGGATGGTCGCGGGAGTCATCGTACGGGTGTCGGGTCCGGTCGTCATCGCCGAGGGCCTCGAGGACGCTAAGATGTACGACGTCGTCCGCGTCGGCGCTCTTGGGCTTGTCGGCGAGATCATCCGCTTGGTCGGCGGCACCGCGACCGTTCAGGTCTACGAAGACACGACCGGCATCCGGCCCGGCGACCCCGTCGAGAATACCGGCCGGGCGCTGAGCGTCGAGCTGGGACCGGGTCTATTGAAGTCGATCTACGACGGAGTCCAACGACCGCTCGACGTGATCCAGAAGGACGTCGGGGACTTCATCACGCGGGGGACCGTCGCGGCGCCGCTCAACGAGACCGCACGATGGGAGTTCACCGCGACCACGAAGGTCGGA
This sequence comes from Thermoplasmata archaeon, assembly GCA_030043835.1. Taxonomy (GTDB): domain Archaea; phylum Thermoplasmatota; class Thermoplasmata; order Lutacidiplasmatales; family UBA184; genus Lutacidiplasma. The sequence continues at coordinate 1,115 of JASHWY010000162.1, read as the reverse complement.
AGCGAGGTTACCCCCGGGACCATTCTTGGTACCGTCCAGGAAACTCAGCTCATCCTCCACAAGATCATGGTGCCGCCGGGCGTTTCGGGGACCCTGACCCAGCTGGAGAGCGGCACCTACACGATCCGGGACCCCATCGGGTCGATCCAGACCGCGACCGAATCCGTACCGGTGTATCTTTCCCAGAAGTGGGTCGTGCGGATCCCCCGTCCGGTCGCCCAGAAGCTCGCGCCGGGCATCCCGCTCGTGACCGGCCAACGCGTCATTGACTCTTTCTTCCCCGTGGCGAAGGGAGGGACGGCGTGCGTCCCAGGACCGTTCGGGAGTGGAAAGACGGTCATACAGCAGCAGCTCGCGAAGTGGGCAGACTCGGACGTGGTCGTCTACGTGGGGTGCGGGGAGCGGGGGAACGAGATGACCGAGGTGCTCGCCACGTTCCCCACGCTCGAGGACCCCAAGTCGAAACGGCCGCTCATGGAACGGACCATTTTGATCGCCAACACCTCGAACATGCCGGTCGCGGCGCGCGAGGCGAGCGTCTACACCGGGATCACGATCGCGGAGTACTACCGCGACATGGGCTATGACGTCGCGCTCATGGCCGACTCGACGAGCCGTTGGGCCGAGGCGATGCGCGAGATCTCGGGACGGCTCGAGGAGATGCCCGGTGAGGAGGGGTATCCAGCGTACCTCGGCCGGCGCATCGCCGAGTTCTACGAACGGTCGGGGCGCGTCGTCACGCTCTCCCCGGAAGGACGTACCGGATCGGTCACCGTCGTGGGCGCCGTCTCGCCGCCGGGAGGCGACACGTCCGAGCCCGTGAGCCAGAACACGCTTCGGGTGACCCGGGTCTTCTGGGCGCTCGACGCCTCGCTCGCCTCCCGCCGACACTTCCCGTCGCTCAACTGGCTCCAGAGCTACTCGCTCTACCTCAACGACCTCGAGCCCTGGTATCGCGAGAAGCTCTCGAAGGAGTTCGTGAGCCTACGTCAGCGCGCACTCGAGACTCTGCAGAAGGAGGCCGAGCTTCAGGAGATCGTCCAGCTCGTCGGCGTGGACGCGCTCCCCGAGCGGGAGAAGGCGGTCCTCGACGTCGCGCGGATGCTCCGGGAGGA
>JASHWY010000018.1 GCA_030043835.1 Thermoplasmata archaeon | reverse complement strand
GGTGAACTCCCAGAGGGCCTTTTCGTCGAGCGGCGGGGCGAGGGTACCGCGCGTGATGAAATCCCCGACCGACTTTTGGATGACATCGAGTGGGCGCTGGACGCCGTCGTAGATCGACTTGAGGAGCCCGGGACCGAGTTCTACACTCAGGGCCTGTCCCGTGCTCTCCACCGGGTCGCCCGGGCGAATCCCCGTCGTGTCCTCGTAGACCTGGACCGTGGCGGTTCCGCCCACGAGGCGGATGATCTCTCCGACGAGGCCGAGTTGTCCGACGCGGACGACGTCGTACATCTTCGCGTCCTCGAGCCCCTCGGCGATGACGACCGGACCGGATACGCGCGAGACGAGTCCTGCCATCGTCTTCCCTCTACTAGCCTGCGACCGAGAGCGTGACGCCGAGTACGCGTTTCGCGAGCGCCTCAATGCTCTCGACCTCGAACTCTCCGGTCGGCGTCGGAACGAAGACCACGAGCGGCGTCAGCGAGGCATCGGCGGCCGCGCGCTGCGCCTCCGAAAGTCGTGCGCGGATCGACTGCGTCGCGATGACGAGCGTGAATCCTGCGCTCATCGCGCGCTGGAATTCGGCGACCGAGTTCTCCGGAGTGACCTCGACGACGTCCTGGAGGCCGATCAGACGGAACCCGATGGCGAGCTCCCGCTCCCCGACTACGACGGTGCGCCCCGCTTCTTTCGTCGCATCGGGCACGGCAGCGTCGGCGGGGTTCCAGCGTATTTAACGGCTCCCGGGGAAGCATCCCACCGGCGGCCGGAGACCCGTGACCTACGGCGCGCGAGGGGGGCTCTTCACGTCGTACAGCGGCTCACTTGTACACCGAGAAGTGGACGTTGTTCTCGTCGTCGGTGATGAGGATGCACTCGCCCTCGCACTCGAACAAGCACGCCTCACATACGATGCACTCCGGGCCATGAACGGCGAGGGATTTTTCTCCGCGGAACTGAAACTTCGCCGCAACCGCCGGATCGTCGACCACCTCGGGCACCTGGTCGCGCGGGCGGAGCTCGAAGACGTTGACCGGGCAGACGTCGCGACAGTGGGCGCACCCCGTGCACTTCGCGATGTCCACGTCAACCTGGACCATGTACCCTCGAACGCGATTCCACTGGACCTTCGTACTTATCCTTTCGTTGGACCGGAAGGAGCGCTCGATTCGTCCCTCCCCCAGCCATCGAACGGTGTTCGCGTCCGCCCGCGTCCTTAACGGGGGAGGTTCCCTAGCGGGGCGGCGACGGCGTGAGCGACATCCTCCTCGGTACGAGCGGATGGGACTATCCGGAATGGGTCGGCCGGGTGTATCCGCCCCGCGGCGCCGCCGATAAGTTGCGATACTACGCCGGCCTCTTCCCCATCGTCGAGGTCAACTCCACGTTCTATCGTCTGCCGCCTCCCTCCGTCTCGGCCTCGTGGGTGCGACGGACACCGGCCCGGTTCCGATTCGCCGCCAAATTCCCCCAGAAGATCACGCACGACCTCCGACTGGTCGGGACCGACGAGGAGCTCGAGCGCTTCCTCGCCGTTCTGAAACCGTTACGCGACGCCGGGAAGTTCGCGGCCGCACTGCTCCAGTTGCCTCCCTCGCTACCGTTCGAGATCGCGACCGTACGGCGCTTCTACGAGACCTTGCCGCGCGACCTCCCGGTCGCGGTCGAGTTCCGGGAACGATCCTGGCTGGTCCCCGAATCGTACGCGCTCCTGCGCGAATTCCGTCTCGCGAACGTGATCGTCGACGGTCCCCATCTCCCCGTCGCGCTCGAGGTGACGGCCCCGTTCGCCTACCTGCGCTGGCACGGGCACGGGAGCCCGCTCTGGTACGATTATCAGTACTCGAATGACGAGCTCATGGCGTGGGTCCCGCGGCTCCGCACGCTCACCGAGGGCGTCGCGACGATCTACGGATTCTTCAACAACCATTTCCGGGGGGACGCCGCGGTGAACTGTCGGACGCTCTCCGACGAGCTCGGTCTCCCTCCCCCGTCCCGCCGTTCCCGCCTCGACGCCTGACGGCCGTCGCCGTCCTCGGAAACGCTCCGTTCTCGGCCCGTTTCAACGCCTCCCGAACGGCGACTTTAGAGCGTTCTCGACGGTAGAACCCTCGAAGGGTTCCACCATGGCCGCCGTAGCGATCACCGCGCCGGCGCTCGCGCCGGAGGAGGCCGAGCTCTTCGAGCCGTTCGGGCCCGAAACGTTCGGTGCCCCCTCCGCTCCGCGGCTTGCCCGGGGGCGCCTAGCGCCCCGCTCCCGTCGGGCCCGGCTCGGCCCGATTCTCCCGCCCGCGCCGGCGCTCTTCCCCTGGCTCACCCGACGGTTCGCGCCCGGAGAGGCGACCCTCTGGACCGGGCCGCGCCTCGCGGTCGAGCCGATCCTCGAGCTCCTCTATGCGGGCAGCGCCCTCGCGCGCGGACGGATCTCCCTGGTCGAGGGGGCGAACCGGTTCCATCCGTACCGCATCGGGGAGCTCGGGCGTTCCCTCGGCCTCGACGCGACCGAGACGCTCGCGCGGATCCGCCTCGCCCGTGCGTTCACCGCCTACCAGATGGTCGCGCTCGTCGACGGCTGGGCGGCCGAGGCCCGCCGGCACCCGCCGAGCCTCCTCATCGGAGACGACCTCCCGGCCCTGTTCACGGACGACGAGATCCCGAAAGAGGAGCAGGTAGCGCTCCTCCGCCATATCGCCCGTACCCTCTCTATGCTGGGGCGCGAGGTCCGTGCCCCACTCCTTCTCACCCTCGGTCCCGGGGGGTTCGCCGGCTTCCCCGGTCTCGCCGACGAGGGACCACGCTGGTGCGACTTCGTCACGTTCGCGCGCGGGCCGGGCACGCTGCGCCTCCGGGCGCTGCGGGACGACGCGCGTCTTACGATGGTCCCGCGGCCGGCCGGCCAGCGGGGGATCGAAGAGTTCGGTAGAGGGTCTACCGAGGAGGTGATCGCGTGGGACGTACCGCCCCGACGTACCGCCAGGCGCTCGAAGAGCGGATGAAACGGTGGGATGCGTTCGCGCGGCTCCTCACGACGCCCGAGGAGCGGGCGGCGTTCGAGACGGTCCGGACCGGAGCCCGCCGCTACGCCGCCCAGGCGACGTACGTGGGGAGCCCGGACCTCCTCGAGTCGATTCTCCTCTCCGTCCTCACGGACCTCGCCGTCCGAGTCCGGGCCGAGGCCTCGGCGCGGGCGGCCCCGCGCTAGCGCGTGCTCGCCTCTCCGTCGACGCCCGACGGCTGGCTCCTCGACATCACGGAGAGCGAGGACGGCCGCTCGGTCGTGCTCTGGGTGAAGGAGCGCCGGACGGGCCGGGTCCGCCGCACCGCCGTCGAGTACCGCCCTCCGTTCCTCGTCACCGGACCCCGGACCGACCTCGAGGGCCTCGCCCGTCGCCTCGCGGGTCTTCCCATGGTGGGGGCCGTCCAGCTCGGTAGCGGGCATCCCTCCCTCTTCGACCGGCGTTTGCGAACCGTCCTCACGGTCACGCCCGAACAGAATGCGGGGCGCCGTGCGCTCGCGCGGACGGTCGACGCGCTCGGTGGGTACGAGACGTTCACGCTCTACGACGTCGACCTCGTCCCACCGCAGCTCTACCATCTCGGCCATGCGCTCTACCCGTTCGCGCCCGTGGTCGGTGCCGGCGCCGACCTGCGAGCGACCGAACCTCCGGAAACGATCGACTACGCCGTGCCCCCGCTCCGGGTCGCCCGGTTCGAGGTCCGCATCGCCGGGGAACGCCGGGGTAGGATCCCGCCGCTGAACGGTCGCATCGGCTCGGTCCGGGTCGGGGAGGTGACGCTCGAGGGACCCGAGGAGGACCTCCTGCGGGCCCTGGTCGACGAGCTCGCCCGGAGCGACCCGGACCTATTGCTCACCCAGGGCGGGGATTCGTTCGACCTCCCGTGGCTCTATCGGCGGGCCACGGCGTGCGGCTTCTCTTCCGAAGAGTTCATCCTCGGCCGTGAACG
>JASHWY010000161.1 GCA_030043835.1 Thermoplasmata archaeon | reverse complement strand
GTTCGGCGAGCTCATGGGCGTTCCGGACGAGGCCGGCCGGTACCTGGAGCACGATCCGCTGGGGCCGAGACGATCGCAGCGCCGCCACGAGCTCCGGGCCGACCCGTGGGAAGACGTGTGCGCCCGCGAGGGGGCCATCGTTGCCGTTCGGCATGGAAAGAGCCGCATTAACGGGCAGACCGCGCTAAAGCCTTGGCGGCCGGTCGGCCGTCCGCTCGATGAGTCGGCTCACGGCCGCACGGTTGTCCTCGTAGTGGAGGCGGGCGATCGCCTCGGCCGGGGTGACCCACTCGCTCGCGTCGTGCTCCCGGCTCAGCCTCGGACGAAACGACCTATCGACCTCCACCCCGTAGGCGTGCAACCTCCAGGTCTCCCCATTCTCGACGGGGAACGTCACCTCCCAATCGAGGGGGACGATGCAGCGCGGGCGGTCGAGCCCAGTCTCCTCGAGAAGTTCGCGACGGAGCGCCGCGAGAAAATCAGCGTCGGTCGGTTCGACCTTCCCACTCACGGGAACCCAGATGCGGCCTCGGGAGGGGGGTCGCCGGAAGAGGAGGAGCTCTAAGGGAGGCGCCGCGAAGAGGTAGCCTTCGACGCACTCGCAGGAGACGGGACCCAACGGGCCCGTCACCTCCCGCTCCGCGTCAGGATCTTGAGGATCGCTTCCGCGGGCTCGCCGTGGGACTGGCTCAGCGCCTCGACCGCCTCTTCGTGGGAAACGTTCGCCTGCTCCATCACGAGGCGCACATCCTCCTCAGGCGGTCCGGACGGTCCCGTGGCAGCGGGTCCCGCCGGTGCCACGGCGCTAACGATCGGTCCCGCCGACCGGGGCCGGATCTCGGGATGGCCGACGACCTGGTAGGTGCGCACTCCCTGCACCGTGAGGATCGTGACGTTGGGCGCTTGGAAGACGTGGTCCTTCGTTCGGGTCCGAACGATGACCTCCTCCACGTCGGCGAGATCCTCCGTCTTCATCCCGAGTCGCCGCATCATGAGCTCCATCTGGCGAGGGTCGCGCGGCATGTTGGGGATCACGGTCCGTCTCCTTCCTAGTCGCCCTCGTCTGCCCCGCTCGCCGTGCGGATCTTCGCCTCGAGCTCCGCGTCCACGAAGAGCGTCGCGTCGGCCCCCGCCTGCCGCCGAGCCCGGTTCCCCAGCCGCTGGTTGTCTCGGGCGCGGCGAGCCTGTTCGCCGAGCTCATCCAGGAGGCCCGCGACCCCCGCCATCAGGTTCCAGCCCGTGTGCGAGGCGTAGAAGATCCCGACGTCGGTGTGGAGTCGCGCCTCTACGGTGAGGTCGCCGGCCCGGTGGGTCGCGTGGGGGGCGAAGTGGATCGTGAGGAGCTTCGGTCGAAGGTGCTTGGCAATCCGGCGAAGCCCCGTGGCGACGATGTGGTCGATGTCCGCGAGCATGGCTGGGTCAGCCGAGCCGCGAAGACCGGTGATCTCGACGAACACGTCCTCGACGCCGCCCCCCGGAGCCGGGGCTTGACCGCCGCCGACCACGAGACCGAGCAGGTCGGCCTGGCCCACCACCCCAGTGGGGCGACCTCCCTCGACCACGAAAACGCTCGAGATCCCCTCGCGGAGCATGATCGACGCGGCGTCGGACGCGGGGGTGCCCGCCGGCACGGTGATCGCTGGAGAGTGCATGATCGATCCGACCTCGACGTCCAGCGCCGAGCGGGCCGCGCGCGCATCGCGCTTGCCGCCCACGATGGGCCGCCAGAGGACGCCCACGAGGTCCGAGACGCCGACCGCCCCCACGAGGTGTCCCTTCCGGTCGACGACCGGGAGCGGGTGCTCCTCGAGAAGCCGGATCTGCCCCAAGAGGTGACGAACCTCGTCGTCCTCCCGGACTACGACACTCGCGGGGCTCGCGACCGACTCGACGGTCGCCCGGGTGACGGCCGGCGCGTTCTTGAGCGCCCGTACGAGGTCCGTGCGGCTGATGACGCCGAGGAGCTCGCCGCGACGGCCCACCACGGGGGTCGCGCGAAGGCCGGTCGCCATCAGCTGGGCGGCGACCTCGGGAAGCGGCGTCGACGGGGTGACGAGCGGAGGGAGGACCAGAAGGTGCTCTACCTTCGTCGAGAGGGGTCCCCGGGGCCGACGGGCGATCGACTCGGCCGTGATCATTCCGGCGAGGCGCGCGTTGCGAAGGACGGGGACCTCGTGCAGCCCACGCGTGCGCATGAGCCCGAGCGCTTTCGCAATCGGAGCGTCGTGGGGGAGCGTCACCGGATCGGTCGACATGAGGTCGCGGACCGAGGGCCAGGCGGCGGGCATCACAAGGAGAGCCGAGCCGGAGGTCTTAGCGGCTTTGGTTCCCCCGACCGCAACGTCAGTTCAAGTCGACCGCCATCTGGTAGCCGTTCTCCCCGTCGGAGTAGTACGAGCGGAGGAGGTCGACGACGGAGTACTGGTACCGGGTGTAGAACCGGATCGCGGTCGCGTTCGAGACCCTGACCTCGAGGGTGACCCGGCGGAATCCCCGAGCCTTACACCGCACCAAGAACTCGTTCATGAGCATCGTGCCGACCCCCTGAGTCCGATGGGTCCGCTCGACGGCGAACATCAACACCCGGGCCTCGCGCTCGACCTGGTTCACCCCGAGCAGGAACCCGATCGGGACGTCGTGCGGGTCGGAGGCGACCAAGAAGCCGTCGCCCCATTCCGCGCTGAGCGAGGCGTAGAGCGATGGGTCGTAGCGTTCGTGCAGGGCGTCGGCGACGATCGACGCGATGAACGGGACGTCGGAAGGCCGGAAGCCTCTCAGGGTCACGGGGGGAGGGTTCGACGGGAACGGGCTCACGATCGGCCCGGGCGCCGTGTCAGCGATACATCTCACCCGGCCCTTCGGGCTCGGGAGCCCGCATGCTGCTCATCGATTCCCGGGTCTGCTGGAGCGTCTTTCGCACCTCAGCCTCGATCTGGCGGGCCTTCTCGCGCAGCGGCTTCGTGTCGAGCACGATGAGCGGCACGAGCGGATTCACCGTCTCGATCACCTTCGCCGCGGCCCGAGCGTCCGGATAGTCCTTGTGGGCCTGCGCCACCAGGCAGAGGACCGGGGTCGTCCGGCCGATGGCGCCTAAGAGAAGCCCTCCCGCGAGGCCGGTCACGACCCCGTTCGCGGCCTCGAACCTGTACTTGTCGAGGAGCGGCGCCGCGGCGCGGTTCGCCATCGCGACGACCCGGGCGTCCCCGGTCACGTCGGTCTCGATCGGCTGACCCTCGATCGCGACCACGAGCTGGACCTGTTTCGCCTCCGCCCAATCGAGGATTGCTCGCCCAAGCGAGTTCAGCATCTCGACCGGCGGCTGGATGTCCGCAATGACCACGACCAGCTGGTCGCACGACCGGTCGACCCCGCAGACGAGCTTGCTCGCGTAGAACCGGACGGGGGCGCTCACGACCCCCTCCTCCATGATCACCGTGGGCGGGAATTCTTCGCTGATCATGTAGGCGATCAGGCTCATGTCGAGCGTGTGGACGAGGTACGATGCGGCGACCGAGCCGACGAGCCCGTGGGTCGGGAAACCGACCACCATCATCGCTCCCTTGAGCGACTCATCGCGCGTGTCTACGATCCGGATTTCGGCCGGCTGCATGGCTCCGGGCTCGGGGAACCCTGACGCCGTCAAGCCTCGACCGGTTTATTCGACTTGGGGTAGGGCTCCGAAGGACCTCGGGGACGGCCGGCTCTGCCGCCGGTCCCGCCGAGCGTCACCCACCGACTCGGTAGGATCCGGACCGGCCGCAAGTCTACTCGCGGCGAAGGCCTACCGGCGGCACTCTCTTCCGGAACTCGGCCAACAGATCGACCACGTCATAGGCGCGAGCCTGCCGGTCGAGGTACGCCACGTCCATCTCGTTCCGGTAGTCTCTCCACAGAAGGTCCGCTTCGTTTAGGGCGCTTCGGACCCTCCAATGCTTCGCCGATGCTAATCGCTTCACGAAGAGATCCTCGACTACGGCGATCCGGACTGGCCCATAGGGCGTTGATACGGTGGTCGCCCGGTACGGATCGCCCGAGTAACGGTCTCCGACCACGTCGATCGCGATCTCCCAATCCTTCCGAATCCAGAGACGGCCGTGGTCCTCGAAGCCCCATCGAGCCAGAACCCGGTGGACGGCGCTCCGGTCGGCGCGAACGTCGATGTCGCCAGAGACGTATCCTCCCCGGGTGTAGATCTCGATGGCGGAGCCCCCTACCACGACGACGTCCGATTCACTCTCTCTCGTCAGCAGGGCGGCGAAGTAGAGGATGCGGTTGTGCCTCTCGGGGGTCGACGCAAGGATCCGGCCGACCTGGTCGGCGGTCGTCATCGCCGTGCCGAGCTGCGCCGGGAGACGGGTAACCCGGCCTTCGCGAGAAGGCGGTCCTTCTCGGCGGGCCGTTCGAACTCTTCCGGATTTGGCACCGCCTTGGGGTTCGGCCGATAGCGGGAGAGGTCGATCCGAATCGTGGGAAGCGAGTCGCGCCGTCGAACCCGCTCCCCGGCCGCCTCGTTCCAATCCCTTGACCAGACGATCCGGACCCGCCGGCGCAGCAGATCCCTCAGGGCCCCGTCGGAAACGGTCCACCCGGTTCGCCCCCGGTCGGTCGGAGTTTTCGCAACGAGCCCGGCCTTTTCGAGCCGCCGAAGCTCGGCAACGACCTTAATCACCTGGGCCCCCGTCATCTGAGCCACCCGGTAGGCCGTGAGAGGCTGTCGGGCGTTCGCAACGGCCCCGAGCGTCGCTGCTCGGGTCTCGCTGCCGAAGAGCGCAGCGATGCCGGGGTCGATCTCGGTCTTCATCGACTCCGTGGATCCCATCGAGCTCTATTAAGACTATCCTAATCGGATACTATAGCTCCCCCCGGTCCCAGGGCAGGTCGAAGAGGCTCGTCGCCTCCTCTTTCCTTCGAAACCCGTCGGACGCTCATGGAGCCGAACCGGGGCACCCCAGCTTCTTTATCCTCGGCCCGAGCCATGCTTTCCCGGTCGGTGCGTATGAAGGTCCTCATCACGGGGGTCGACGGCTACTCGGGCTGGCCGCTCG
>JASHWY010000160.1 GCA_030043835.1 Thermoplasmata archaeon | reverse complement strand
ACGGACAAGATCCCTGGACGAGCCGGCCCACCGAAGGGCTTCGGCTCGCGCCATCCGTAGGGTTACTTTAGACCGCGGGCCACACCCCACAGGGTATGACGACCCTCGCCGGGACGAAGGAGGAAGTGTACGTGTTCACCCACGTCTGGTGGAGTAAGCGAGGGCCGACCGATGATCCGATCGCCTCCGACCCCGCCGCCCTGCGCCGACATCGGAAGCGTATCCTCCGGATCGCCGATACAATCGTCCTCAGGCACGGAGCTCCGTTTCCAGCCCCCTATGCGCCTCGGTGACCCGCCTCTCTGCTTCTAAGCTACGATGGTACCCGCTCCGCTCCCGATACCCTCTGCGGAAAAGCTGTCGCTGGGGAAGCGCCGAAGGCGGGCGAACCGGGGCTAATCCCTCGCTTCCTCGGCAACCCTGCGTTCCGCCGCCGGAGAGGAGGGAAGATCAGTATCGAGGGTAGCGACGCGGCGGTGCCCGCTCCGGGACCCGGTGCACCTCACGACGGTTCGGTTGGAATCGCGAGCGATGCGTCCCGGAGGGACCGGGTACATAGACGGGGAGGTTCTGAGGCGACGGATCCCGTTCGATGGAGAACCCAAGGAGTTTCTCGATGCGTGAGAAGTCGACCTGTTCCTCGCGGCCGACGAGCGTGAGCGCTTCCCCCCGGCGCTGGGCGCGCGCGGTGCGTCCGACCCGGTGAATGTACGTGCCCGGCTCACGGGGTACATCGTAGTTGATCACATCCGAGACCCCCTCGACGTCGACGCCTCGAGCCGCGATGTCGGTGGCGACGAGGACTCGGAACCGGCCCTCCCGGAACCCTTCCAAGGCCCGGATGCGCTGGCTCTGGCTCCGGTTCCCGTGAATCACGGCGACGCCCACGTGGGCCTGCTCCAGTTGGCGGGCGAGCCGGTCCGCCCGGTGCTTGGTCCTCGTGAAGACCAGAACGCTCCGCATCGCCGGGTCGCGGAGCCGGTCCAGGAGAACGGAGGTCTTGTGCTCCGACGGGACGAAGAGGGCGTGGTGCGACACCCCGGCGGCGGCGACCACGGTGGGATCGACGCGGATGATGCGGGGGTCCTTGAGGAACTCTCTCGCCAGCTGAACGATCTCGGGGGGCATGGTCGCTGAGAAGAGCATGGTCTGACGTCGCGAGGGAAGGCTTCGGAGGATCCGACGGACGTCCGGGAGGAAGCCCATGTCCAGCATCCGGTCACCCTCATCGAGGACGAGGATCTCGAGGGATCGGAAGTCGACGTATCCGCGCTCCATGTGGTCGAGGAGGCGGCCGGGGGTCGCTACGATGACCTCGGCTCCGCCGCGCAGCGCGCGCTCCTGATCGGCCATCCCGACGCCTCCGTAGACCGCCATACCGCGGAGGCGGGTGTGGCGACCGAGGCGCTTCAGGAACCCTTCAGCCTGAAGCGCGAGCTCCCGCGTCGGGGTGAGCACGAGGGCATAGATGCGGCCCCCAGGGCGGTTCAGGAGGCGCTCCAGGATCGGTAGGAGGAACGCGGCGGTCTTACCCGTGCCCGTCTGTGCGGTCCCGATGAGATCTCGCCCTTCGACCGCATGGGGGATGGTTCCTTGCTGGATCGGGGTCGGTTCCCGGTACCCCATCTCGTGGACCCCACGCCGAAGCGTGGGGTGAAGGGGCAGGTCTTCAAAGGTCGGCGATAGGCGTACGCTGGCGCTTGCGGGCACGTTGGGGTCGGTCATTCGATTCTCGGGCGCCCCAATCGGCCAAACGCAAACGGGGGGTTCCGGACTTCAATTAACCAGCGAGAGCCACCTTAAGAAGGCTCGCCTCGGCGTGCGAAGGAGTCCCACTCACGACCGTAGCAACGTATCGGAGGGCGGTTTTGCCGCGAGGAAGAGGGCGTGACCTTCTCTTTTCTCCGGAATGTGGCGACGGCGTCGGATCTCGAAGCCGGTCTCCTGAAGCCACTCTTCGAACGTCGCCGCATCCGTCTGGCTCCAGAACATCTCCGCGTTGGAGCCGAGCCAATTTTTCTCGATCCCCGTAAACTCCTTTTCCCCGGTGATGACGAGGAAGAGACCCCCGGGGACGAGCCATCGGTGGACGCGGGCCAAGAGGGGTCGCTGCTCTTCGATCGGCACGTGGATGAGCGCATAAAGGCAAACGACGGCCCCGAAGCTGTCGGCCGAAAAGACGACCTCGGTCATGTCGGCCCGAAGAAATCGCGCATCCGGAACCAGTCGGCGAGCCCGGTCGATCTGAACGTCCGAGATGTCGACACCTGTCACCCGGAAGCGATCCGTGAGGAGGCGTGCGTCCGGGATGCCGCAGCCGCAACCTAGGTCGAGGACCTCCGAGCCGCGCGGCACGGCCCGGAGGATCGGTTCGAGCCACTCCCGGTGGTCTCTAAAGTCGTGACCGAAGGCATCGCGCGTCGCCGAGCCAGGCTGGTAGACCTCCGAGACGTGGTCCCATCCTCGACGGACGATCGACTTCGCCCACCGGGGATCGGCGACCGGGGAGGAGGGCATGAGAGGGAGAGGCGGCCGGGACGCCCAAATTATGGGCGGTCGAGGTAGGTAAGGCTTCCCCAAGCCCCCAACGGGAGAGCGCGGACCCTGCTCTACGACTCGTTCCTCTGCCAACGAGGGGGCAGGAACCGGTCGAGGTGCCGCGTTACGTCGCGGTGGCCACTTCCCAGGCCGTATGCGATGAGAGCTCCCAGCAGAAAGACGATCGCCAAGAAATCGAGGAGGGCCCAGAAACCTCCGATTCCTACGAGGACGGTGGCGGCCGCGACCGCCGCCGAGGCCGTGCCGTAGAGGCTGAAGGCCGCCGAGTACGCCCGCGTGCGCGCGATCTCCTCGTGACGCCGGGCAAGCTCGTCGTAGTGCTGGAGGGCGCGGGCGTGCAGCGAGTCCGGCCCGTCGGAGTCGTCGTCCCAATGCTGTGCGAGCATCCTCTCGTGCTCGAGGTCGTAGCTCTCCGTCGCCGCCTGATTCGCCGTCCGAAGCAGGAGGAACCCGACGCACCAGATGGAGCCGGCGAGGAAGAGCCCGAGGCTTAACTTCCCCGCGAAGAAGGCGAGCCCGTAGTAGTCCCCGAGCAGAGCGATCAGGTAGAGGGTGACGCCGACCACGAAGACCACGACGGCGATGCGAAGCGTCGTGCCGTCATCGGCGGTTGCCGGCGAGGTTGGCGGGGGCGGAGGCGGTGGGGTCTCCGGGGGGGCAGCCGGGTCGGACACGGCTCAACAAACCGAGGTCGGGGGTCTTAATCGTTACTGCCGTGGCTCCGTCGACTGAAAACTCCTCCCGCGCCTGCCCCTATTCGATGCCTCGCGTCACGCGCCCCATCGTTCATCATCCAGCCGCCGGGTCACTCTGAACCGACGCTCCCCGGCTGGAGCGGTGGCCTCACATCCGAAGGGGGCGCTCGTGAACGTAGTGCGTTGGTGAGATCGGGCGCCCGCACGATGTGTTCAAATGGTCGTTAGCGCCATCCGCCTTGCCGAGCCGCCGCACCATGAGCGCAACCAACTCTCCCGGTTTCTCAACGCTAGGGGACCTCGAGGCCGCCGCCGCTAAAGTCGTCCCTCCCGACGTCTGGGCCTACATTCAGTCCGGCGCCGTTGGGGAGGACGCACTTCGCGCGAACCGGGACGCCTTTCGTCGCCGAACGCTACGCCCCCGCGCCCTGGTCGACGTCACGGTCCTCGACCTCACCACCAACCTCCTCGACGACAAGGTCGCCGCGCCGTTCTTCATCTGCCCGATGGCCCACCACGGCCTCGTTCGCCCCGAGGGAGAGCTCGCGACCGCCCAGGCTGCCGCGTCGGCGAACGTCCTCGCGGTCTTCGCGACGCTCTCGAGCCGGTCGTTGGAGGAGATCGCCGAGGCGTCCGTGCACGGAGCCCGTTGGTTCCAGCTCTACCTTCAGGCACGCTTCATAGACTCCCAGCGTCTCGTCGAACGGGCCGAGCGAGCGGGGTACAGCGCGCTCGTTCTCACCGTCGACGTGCCGGTCCTTGGGGTCCGCGATCGTCTCTCGGAGATGGCGTTCGACATCGATCCCAAGGGCAGCGTCAGGAACGGCCCCGGCGTCATCGCCCCCCCGAGGGCTCCAACCGGTAGCCAAGGGCGATACTCACTTCGGAGCGATGCCGCGGCTACCTGGAACGTCTTGGACGACCTTCAATCGATCACGAAGCTCCCCGTCGTCGTGAAGGGGGTGCTGACGGGGGATGACGCCCGTCGGGCGGTCGTTCACGGGGCGCGCGGAGTCGTCGTGTCCAACCACGGGGGACGTCAGCTCGACGCCGCGGAAGCTGCGCTCGAGGCCCTCCCTGAGGTCGTTCGGGCCGTCGGGTCGGACGTAGAGGTCTACTTCGACAGCGGCGTCCGTCGGGCGAGCGATGTGCTGATCGCGCTCGCCATGGGCGCCCATGCCGTTGGGATCGGCCGCCCCGTGCTGTGGGCCCTCGCCGTCGGCGGGGAGGCGGGTGTAACACAGCTCCTCTCCTTGCTCGCGAGCGAGCTCGCGACCGAAATGGCGCTCACCGGCCGCCGTCGGATCTCCGAGATCGACCGAACGCTGCTCGGTGAGAAGCGCTGGTAGCCCGCCTTCGATCGAGCGCAGGAACCCTCGCGAGGCCTACGTCGCGATCTGGATGAGCTCGCTGGACTCCGGGCGAGACCGTGAGCTCACGGCCCGACGCGCGTAGCGGAGTCCCGCCCCCACGATCCGCTGCCGGATATGGGCGGGGTCGGTCCAACGGAAGAGCGACGGCTCCAAGTAGCAGGCGAGGGCGCACTTGTTGCACGATTCGTACGTCGACCAGTCGAACGAGTTCCAGAGCGCCCGAACGTCAACGTCCCACACCGGCAAACTCCCCTTGTACTCCTGGAGGACGTAGCACGGAAGCACGATGCGGCCCGCCGGGTCGACGTTGATGGTGAGCCACGGCTTGCACCGCCAGGGCCGATCGTGGTACCACGAGCCCAGGATCGCGTCGAAGTACTCCAGGGATTCCATGAGGGGAGCGCCCTCCTTCTTGAGGTCCCGAAGTCGTTCGATGGTGGGCAGAAGACGGACCCGTTCCGGGGACATCGCGTCGGCGGTCCGATAGTCGTACGCGATCTGAACGGTGAGGCCGACCTCGAGCTGTTCGGCGAGCTCGACGATCCGTTCCGCGTGGTCGAGGTTGTCCCGGGTCACCGTGTGGCTGATGACGGTGGGGACCTCCTCCCGGGAGGCCCGGATCCCCGCGACGGCCCGCTCGAACGAGCGCGGGATCCCGCGAAGTCGGTCGTGAGTCTCTCCGATGCCGTCCAACGAGACGAACAAGAGGTCGAGATGACGAGCGAGCTCAGGGAGGCGGTGCTCGAGGAGCCAGCCGTTGGTGACCAAGGACGTGTGGAACCGGGCGTGGGCCGCGTTCAGGATCTCGGGAAGGTCCCGACGAAGGAGTGGCTCCCCGCCCTCGAACCCGAGGAAGGAGACTCCCGCTTGCGCGAGCGAATCCATGAGGCGAATCTCGTCGGCGAGACCGAGGAGCTCCTCGTCCTCGCGGCGCCAGAATGGGCACATCTTGCACTCGAGGTTGCACCGGTAGAGCAGCTTGTGGCCCGCCAGGATCGGAACTTTCTCTCCCCGCAGGTTGCGCAGGCTTCGGTCGAGGCTGCGGAGAACGACCGGCTTAAAGACGGCCATCGTTAGACGCTCCGGGATCTCGGCGGGTCCCAGGTCAGCCCTCGGTCAAGATCCGCGTCGAATTGAGTAGGAGGATTCAGGCTTAACACCTCGAGCAAAAGTCTTCTCGCGTCGGCCAAGGCGGAGCCCCCCCAAAAACCATTCGCTCGCAAGGGCCTTTTTGCCGGGGAGCCGAACGCTGCTCGCAGAGGGAGCCTCCTTAACGAGACTGCGCGAAGGCCGATCGGCTCCTTTAGGTGCCCCCGCAGCTCTACCGATGGCTGAGCTTTGTGCCTTGCGTGGGCATGATCCACGACATCTCCAAAACCGGTTTCGCCGTCGCCGTCGGCATTTCGGCCGAAGGGTCGCCCTTGTCCTTTTGGATCGACGGACCGGCTCTCGCATCGCGACTGCCGGAGTGCGAACGCACAGGAAGCGAGGGAATCCTCGCGGGGAATGCGTTCCCCGTTCCGATGACTCTCCGAAACTGTTAATGCCCAGT
The DNA here is from genome assembly GCA_030043835.1 of Thermoplasmata archaeon. Lineage (GTDB taxonomy): Archaea > Thermoplasmatota > Thermoplasmata > Lutacidiplasmatales > UBA184 > Lutacidiplasma. The sequence continues at coordinate 3,103 of JASHWY010000160.1, read as the reverse complement.
GGCACCACTTTTTGTCGATAGGGAGCGGGTTCGCCCCTACCGATGACTGACGATTCCGACGCGGTTCGCATTCTGCGAGAACGGGAGCGGAGGAGAGCGCTCGAGCGAGCTCGCATCGACGACGAACGCCGGGATCGTCAGCTCGAGCTCAATCGTCTGCTGGGACTCGATTCGGCAGAGCTCGGCCAACCGACGGCGGAAGATACCCCACCTGAGCCTCGGCCGACGATCGAGGTTCCTCGGACCGTGGAGGAGACGGCGGGCCCTCGAGCCCCGACCCCCGAGCCGAAGCTGCCCGTGGGGACCCCCTCCCCACCGAGAGCGATCGGAGGCGCTCTTCACCCTCAGACCGTTGCGGACTTCCTCACCACCGACCCGGTCGAGCAGTTCGACATGCAAGCGCTCAACTGCTTTAGGTTCCAAGCCCTCGTGGAAGCCGCACGGCAAGACATTGGGACACTCTCCGAGGTCGCACGCCACGCCAAACGTCTGATGGCCCGCGTGAAGCACGAGGTGGACGATCCCCTGAGCGCAGGAGCATTCCTCCGAGACCAGGTGCTTCGCTGGTACCAGGAAAGCCCCAACGATCCCAACTGGAGCTCGATTATGCCGGAGCGATGGGCCGGACTGTTTGCCGAGTCCCGGGTGAGCGGCGGTCGACTCGAGCCCTGGCTCAACTTGAGGCTGGGGTGGCTCCACGACGAGGCAACTCGCGCGAGCTGGCTCGGCCGCCGCTTGATCAAAGGTCTCGCGCGGGATCGAGAGGTCAAGGAGGCCCTCGAGCGTACCCCGGGCCAGCTCATCCATGCGGAGGTCGCGCAGGCGCTGCTCGACGACCTCGCGACCCACGCGCGAGACGGCGACGCACCGTTTCCCCTCGTCCGATTGAGCGAGCTCGCGGTCCGTCGGCAGGTGACCACGATCAACGACTCCTTGGCGATCCTCTTCAACGCTCCCGAATCGGGACCTTTCGTGCTGCTGCACCCAAACCGGTACCCGGATTGCGACGAGCTCCTCATTCGCCCACCGACCGCTGGCGCCTCGGGGGCCGCCCTGGCCTATAGCCTCGTGCCCGGCCGATCGGGCCGCAAAGGCCCCGGTAGGGGCCGCGGCGCGGGCGCCCCGGGCGCCGATCCGGCGACGTCGAGCGGAGAAGGCGCTGCCGGCGATGAGGACGAGGAGATCGACGCGTCCAATATATGGCAGGCCGAGGTCGTCGATTCCTCGACCTGGCGGCGGATCATCACCGAACGACGCCGGGAGCGGAGGAGACTCGATTCCCCTTCCAAGGATTGCCGCGACCGACCGGCGTACTCCGTGCTGCGCGATCTCCTTTTGGAGGATTCCGACGTTCGACAGGCGTTCCATTCGGTCAAGTGGCGGGGCCGGCCCGCGGGCCTCCCGCTGCTCATCTCCTTGCTGCAGAAAGGGTCGATGACCCCCGAGGTGGCGACCGACCACGAGTACCTGGAAGCGGAGCTCGGGGACCTCGTCCAAGGAGACCCCCAATGGCACCCACCGGACGGCCGTTGGAAGTTCCGGGGTTGGCTCGTCGTCCGGGAAGGTTCGCACCACGACGGGTTCCAATACACCGCGACGCACGCCGAGTAGCCGGCGGAGTGGACCGTCTCTGAGTTTCGACTCACTCGCCGGAGGCAGTCGGGCGAGTGGCTTACGCGTTCTCGGTTTCTCTTGGGAGCCGGTGAGCCAGCCGACCCAGCTGCCGGATCAGGTTTCGGTACTCTTCGAAGGGATATTCCGGTTCCCAACCCCCCTCCGGAACCCGAGACCGACGGACGATCCGGGGAGGGATGTTGTCCGGATCGACCCGAAGGCTGCTAAAGAACCACAGAGGAGCGGCCACCTTCGACATGTGGGCCCCGACCGACTCCGCGATGAACCGCCCCGTGACGGGAAGGTACCGCTCGAGAATCCTTCCCCCGACCGTGATCCGAGCCTCGGTCGGCCAGGCCGCGGGCGGGCCCGAGGGCGCGGCGAGGTCGGCCAGGGTCTGCGGCGGACAACGGTCGAATTTCGTGACGACGAACAAGGGGTTGAGGAGACGAGCCTTCCGGTTCCGCTCGAGAGCGAGAAACTGCGAGACGTGTTCGAGGGTGGTGGCCAGCATCCGGTCGTATCGAGAGAGAAGGCTGGCGTTCTCCCCGTCGGGGGGAGGAAGAAGTCGAGAGGCGTCGACGAGGGGCAGCACGACCGAACTGCGGAGCAGGCGCCGGGTCGACTCGTCGAGGAGCGCATCGTGGGCGGCAAGGTCGGAGACTTCCTCGACCGAGATCCCGCCGACCTTGAGCTCCACGGTGTCGAACGAACCGTTGGCGCCGCCTCGCCGGCCGGTGAGGGCCCCCAGCCTACCGCTTCGGAACGCGAGGAGGAACGAGAGGGGGTGCTCCTCCCAGTTCACGTCCCATTCGGGAAACCGTCCGGAGGTCAGCTCGCCATAGATCGCCTCGAGCTGGCGGATCGTCTCTCGCTCGGCCGAGAAGCGGAAATCGTCCTGCTCCTCGGTTCCGAGGCGTAATTGAGCGGCGTAGAGCAGCCCCACGAAGGTCGTGAGACCCGACCCGCGGTCGCCGACCACCAACGCAGAAGCCACAGGCCGATCCGCTACCGCCGTACGCCCCGCCGAGAAGTTCGGCGGAGCGTTTAGGTGGCGAACGCCTCCGCGATTCGGCCGTAGATCGGATTCTTCCCGCGGAGCGGCGGTAGCGCGGCCTCGTCGATGCTGGCATCGAGGAGGGTCCAGCTCGCGTCCGCTCGGACCCCGCGCGAGGAGATCGCGAGGTGGAAGTGATTCATCGCGCTCAGGGTAGGGGCCTCGCTGATCGCCGGAAAGAGGGCGATCTCTCCGCCCGAGTGCAGCAGCTCGACCAGATGGTACAGTAGTTCGTTACGGTACTGGTTCGTGCTCCCCCGGCAGAGGACGAGCGTCCGGGCCTGGTGGTCCGAGAGGAACCGAGTGGCGAGCGTCTCGACCGCCGCCTTCGTGATGAGGCGACGGATACCGGCCCCAAGCGGCTCTCGAACTTCGTGCGGGTCCCTCAAGGTGACCATGATCGGATCCATCTTCCCCGCCGCTTTGGGGTAG
>JASHWY010000159.1 GCA_030043835.1 Thermoplasmata archaeon | reverse complement strand
GCTTCGCGCCTGGCGCGAAGGACGGACCGGCCTCTACATGGTCCCTCTCCGCGCGCTCGCCCACGAGAAGGCCGAGGAGCTCTCCCAGTTCGAAGAGATCGGCCTCAAGGTCGGGATCTCGATCGGGGACTTCGACCTCCCGAACGAGCAGCTCGAGAAGCTGGACGTGCTCGTCGCGACCAGCGAGAAGGCGGACGGGCTCTTGCGGAAGGGGAGCCCCTGGCTCGATCGTCTCGGGGTCGTCGTCGCGGACGAGGTCCACCTGATGCGCGACCCCGAGCGGGGACCGACGCTCGAGGTGACCCTAACGCGCCTACGTCGCTCGTATCCCGACCTCCAGGTGGTCGCCCTCTCCGCGACGGTCCGAAACTCCGAAGAGGTCGCTGCCTGGCTCGGCGCCCGGCACATCGCGAGCGATTTTCGCCCGGTCCCTCTCAAGCTCGGGGTCTACTTCGAAGGTCGGATCACGTTCACCGACCTCTCGAGCCGTACGGTCCCGCCGCCGGGGGAGGCGGTCCCGCGCCTCGTTCGCACCGTGGTAGAGGAGGGAGGCCAGGCGCTCGTGTTCGTCAACAGCCGCCGCGCGAGCGAGCAGCTCGCCGAGTCGCTCACGGGGACCGTGCGCGGCCTCCTGACTCAAGAAGAGCGTGCCCGCGCGAAGGCCGCCGCGGCCGAGCTCTCGACCGTCTCCGACGAAGAGACGGAGGGGATCCGTCGGCTGACTGGCCTCCTCCCGCATGGGGTCGCCTTCCACAACGCGTCGCTCACGAACCCCGAACGCAGGGTCGTCGAGCGCGCCTTCCGAGACCGGGGCTTAAAGGCGCTTGTCGCGACGCCGACGCTCGCCGCCGGCATCAACCTCCCCGCCCGTCGGGTGATCGTCCGCGACACAACCCGGTATGACGACGCCCTCGGTCTCCAAGCCCCGATCCCCGCCCTCGAGGTCCACCAGATGCTCGGCCGAGCGGGGCGCCCCCGCTTCGATACCGTCGGCGAGGCGCTCCTCCTGGCACGCACCGAGGACGACGAAGAGCGGCTGCTGGAGGGCTACCTCTCCGCCTCTCCCGAGCCGATCGAGAGTCGCCTTGCGGCCGACCCGGCCCTTCGGATGCACGTCCTCGCGCTCGTTGCGAGCGGCGCGGTCGCGACCGACGCCGAGCTGAGCTCGTTCTTCGCCTCGACGTTCTACGGTCGGACCCTCCCGCTCCCCGAGCTTCATGCTCGGATCGCGCGAGTCCGACGGTTCCTCGAGCAGAACGAGCTCTTAGAACCCGGACGGACGCTGCGGGCCACCCGCTTCGGAACCCTCACGAGCGAACTCTACCTCGATCCGTTGAGCGCCATCGTCCTTCGGCGCGTCCTCGAGCGCGCCCCGATCGGCGTCGCGGCGTTCCCGCTCCTCGCCGCGATCTCGGCGACCCCGGACCTCCCGGCGCTCTTCCTCCGCCGGGGCGAGGAGGCCGACCTCTTGACGCGCTTTACCGACGAGGCCGAGGAGCTCCTCGTGAAGCCCGAGGAACCCCCGATGGAGCTCGACCTCGATGGGTTCCTCGCGACCCTCAAGACCGCTTCGGCGCTCGAGGCTTGGATCGCGGAGACCCCGATCCTCGAGATCACCCGACGGTTCCAGCTCGGCGCCGGCGACCTAAGGACCAAGGTGGAGGACGCCGAGTGGCTCCTGTTCGCCGCCGGCCGACTCGCGACCATGTTCCAGCGACGCCTCGCCCGCCCGATCGACGACCTTTCGTTCCGGATCCGGTACGGGGTGACGGAGGAGCTGCTGGACCTCGTCCGCCTGCGCGGGATCGGCCGGGTCCGTGCCCGGATGCTCTATCGGGCCGGGTTTGCCGACCGGGAAGCGCTCCGCAAGGCGCCGCTTGATCGGATCGAGCAGGCCTTGAAGTCGCGGGCCCTCGCCGAGATGGTCGTCAGCCAGTTGGGGAGGACGACGAGGCCCCGACGAAGGGAGGACGAAGTCCCTCCGCTCGGAATCCCGTCTCCGGCCTCGAGCGGGCGGTCCACGGTCCGCCGGCTCGATGAGTACCCGACGGACTCGGATCGGTGACCCACTCGTCGATCGGCGCAAGGAGACGCACGATCGACCGGGTTCCGCCGATGCCGCCCGGCCGGATCTCGCGGCGGACGTAACCGGCGCGTTCGAGCGAGACGATCCTCCGCCAGAGGGTGGTCGCCGGGAGCGGCCGATCTCCTCCTTCCTCGGCCAGCGCGATCTCCCAGCGCCGGACGTCCCCGACTCGGGCCGCCGAGCCCCGCGACGCCGCGCCGATCGCCCGCACGACGCGGGGTTCGATCGGCACGCCGAGCGAGGCGCGGGGGGAAAGGATCCCCTCGGCGCGGAGCGCCGACCCGATGAGGCGTCGACGCAGGACGTCGATGGCGCGGGTCGCTCCCGACCCCTCCTCGATCGCCCGGTGCACCGCCGCCGCGACGAGCTCGGCCGCGGGCACCGGACCGACCGCGCGCGCGATGCGGTCCCGAACGATGACCGTGAGGGTCCGTTCGTCGTACGGGGCGAGCCCGAGGAACGGTCGAAGGGAGGGCCGCCCTTTGAGCGCCCGCTCCGCGGACCCCACCCCCTCGGGGGTCCCGGCCACGATCACCCAGGTCGGCGGAAGACCGACCTCCCCTTCGGGGAGAAATCGATCCGGTTCCGCGAGCGCGCGGAGGACCGGCGCGGGGTCGGGGCCGCCCACCCGTAGGTCGTCGAGCACGACGACGGTGGGGCGACCTTCGCGACGGAGCCGCCGGAGGAACCCCGCAAGAATCTCGTTGACCGGAAAACCCCGACCGTCGAACCCCTCATCGAGGCGCTCCAAAAGCGCGGTAGCAATCCCATGGGTTCCCTTGAGCGGCGCCGTCCGTACGGCGAGCACTCTCGGCGACGCCGCGGTGCCGGCCGCGCGCACCCGGTCCGCCACCTCGCGGGCCACCCGACGCGCGAGCGCGGAGGAACCGGCCCCGGAGGGGCCCGCGATCGCCACGATCCAGGGTGGGGGGTGGCACGGCTCCGGCGGGTCGAGACGCCGGACGGCTTCGGCCGTCTCCTTCTCCCGTCCCAAGATCACCGGCGGGACCCAGTCGAGAGCGAGGACTTCGGGATGGGAGGATAATTGCATGAATCATTGTATATCTTAGTTCTATAAGAATTCTTATTTTTTGCCCGTGCCGAGGATGAAAACTGCTATGGGAGCCCGTCGTTCCCCTCGCCGATGGCCGAGGCGCCCCAACCCCCCTCGCACCCGATGCGCTGGCTTGCGGCGAAGCTCCTCGCCACGACGCTCCTCGCGGCCGGGGTCTACGTCCTCTTCACCGTGTTTAACCACGTCGTGCTGAAAGGCTTCAGCGCGCCCGAGATCCTCCTCCTCGAGGCGGTCGCGGTCGTGCTGATCGCCTATGCGGTCGCGCGAGCGGTGACGACGGCGACGACGGCCGCGATGGCCCGCCGGGGCCTCGTGAGCCACAGCCACGCCGTCCGCCTCTTCCTCAATATTCTGATCGCGATCGTTGCGATCGTCGCGCTCTTTGACCTCGCCGGGGTATCCGTCGAATCGATCTTCTTAGGAAGCGCCTTCGCCGGGATCGTCCTCGGCCTCGCCGCCCAAACGGTCCTCGCGAACGTATTCGCGGGCCTGCTTCTCGTCTTCGCGGACCCGTTCCACCCGGGCGACCGAGTGACGTTCGTCTCCTCGAGCTACCCGGCGATCGCGCCCTCGTATCCGCACGAGCTCCAGTACCCGGGGTACTCAGGGATCATCGAGGACGTAGGGCTCATCTACACGGTTCTTCGGCTCGACTCGGGCGCGATCGCGAGGCTCCCGAACAGCGTCGTGATTGGGTCTCTCCTGATCGAGCCCCGGGCGTCGTCGGTCAACGTTCACCGGGTCCGCCTGTCGTTCCCGATCGCGGTCCCCGTCGCGACCGTCGAGGGAGCTCTTCCCGATCTCGCGAAGGCGCTCCCTCGGCCGACCCCGCTCGACCCCCCACCCCGCTTCGAGGTCGCGGACATCTCCTCGGCGACGTGGGACGGGGTCTTCTTGGTCTCGTCCACGGGCCGCGAGGAGGGAGAGGTCCGCGACGTCGTGCTCCGACTCATCCTCCCCCGCCTCCCCGGCGCCGCCCTCTCCGCGCCCTCGCGCGCGTCGGCCACTCCTTAAATCGCTCGACGGCTCGCTCGGTTAGCCGGAGCCCGCCATGAGCTATCGAATCACGTTGATCCCGGGGGACGGGATCGGCCCCGAAGTGACCGCGGCGGCCCGGCTCGTCGCCGAGGCGACCGGGGTCGCGATCGAGTGGGAGACGGTCGAGGCGGGCGAGAAGGCGATCGCCGCGACCGGCTCGCCGCTCCCCGACGCCGTGCTCGATTCGATCCGACGGAACCGCGTCGCGCTCAAGGGACCGATCACGACGCCGATCGGAAGCGGGTTCCGGTCGGTGAACGTCGCCCTTCGCCAGCAGCTCGACCTCTACGCCTCGGTCCGGCCCGCCCGGGCGATCGCGGGCGAAGGGACCCGGTTCCCCGAGACCAACCTGATCGTCGTCCGGGAGGCGACGGAGGGCCTCTACTCGGGGATCGAGCACTGGGTCGACCGGGACCACACGGCGGCGGAGACGGTGAGCGTCATCACCCGCAAGGCGTCCGACCGGATCATTCGCTTCGCCTTCGAGCTCGCCCGCCGCGAGCACCGTCGTCACGTGACCGGCGTCCATAAAGCGAACATCATGAAGACGACGGGGGCGCTCTTTCAGACCGCCTTCCGTGAGATGGCGTCGAAGTACCCCGAGATCCTCGCCGACGAGCGCCTCATCGACAACATGTGCATGCAGCTCGTCAAAAAGCCCGAGGAGTACGACGTGATCGTCACGACGAACCTTTTCGGGGACATCCTCTCGGACCTCTGCGCGGGACTCGCGGGGGGGCTCGGCGTCGCCCCGGGGGCGCTCTACGGGGAGGGGCTCGCGGTCTTCGAGCCGGTCCACGGCTCGGCGCCCAAGTACGCGGGGCAGGACAAGGCCGACCCCGTCGCGGAGATCCTCTGCCTCGAGCTGCTCCTTCGGTACCTCGACGAAAAGGAGGCCTCCGACCGGGTCTTTCGGGCGGTCTGGGAGACGATCCACGAGAAGAAGGTCGTGACGTACGACCTCGCGCTTCCCGGCTACACGATGCGGCCCGTGCCCCCGTCCTCTTGCTCGGCGATGGCCCGGGAGATCGCGCGCAAGGTGCCGCTCGTCGACCTCTCGGAGCCGCTGCCGGCTCCGCTGCCTCCGGTCGCGAGCGCGATCGATCCGTCACTCGAGACCTAACCGCCGACCGCGGCCTTGTGACCGAGTCCGGCCTCTCGTCGAGGAGAGGTTTAAGGGGGTCCGCCGACCCTCTCCCCTCGGAGAGCGCCGTGGCAAGCCCTCGCGCCGTGCGGATTCCGATAGCCGGACCGCCGGCCCCCGAAGCGCCCCCGGCCCCCCTTCCGAGCGCTCCCACGTCGGGCGCGGAATGGCGGCCCAACCGGGCCGGCACCCAGCGTGCGATACGTCTCTCGCTCTTCTATGTGGTCCTGCTCGCCGCGATCTACGCACTCTTTGTCGCGCTCGAACGAACGAGCCCTGGGGGCACGAGCTCGGGGGGGATGGACGGGATCTACGCCTTCACGGCCGTCGCCGCCGTGCTCGCGGCCGGGGGAACGCTGTTTGCCCTCACCGTGGCGCCGCGCGGGATCGAGGTGGGGCCCGCCGCGACGGTCGTCGTCGGCCGATGGGGCCGCCGCCAGAGTTTCCCGCCCCCCGGGCGGCTCGAGCTCCGGGAGGTCCGGCACTACGAGCCCGGGCTCCTCTCGCAGGAGGGAGTGGTCGCGGTCGAGCTCGCCCGCGAGCGAGGTCGCCCGCGCACCTTTCTCCTCGAAAAGGGGCTCTTAAGCCCCCTCCGCGCCGCGGGGTCGAACTAACCGCGAAGCCTCACTCGAGCAGGTCTTCGAGCTCGCTCGCTACGAGCGTTAGGAGCTGGTCGAGCGAGCGGTTCTTGAGCTCGGTGATGTGACCGGAATCGGTCTCGAGCCGGGCCAGGAACTCGTCTCCGTCTCGAACGAACGAGAGCGAAAGGACATGCCGACGGCCGTCAGGGAGGGGCACCTCGAGCTCGACCGGGGGAGCCTTTCCGGGCGGGGGGACCTTGGGCGACGGCTTCCCGGCGGCCTTCGGCGGAGGCTTCGTTGCGGGCGACTTCTTGGGGGCCGGCGACGCCTTCTGGGGCGCAGGTCTCCGAGGGGTTGCCGACTTCTTTGCCGCCGGTTTTGCCTTCGGTTTCTGACGGTGAGTGCTCGGCACCCGAGTCGCCCCGAGTCGGGCGCACCAACCCCTCCTATTTATGCGTATGGCTGCGCGCCATCGCGATCCGGGCCCCGGAACGGCTCGAGCGCACCCCTTTAGGTCGGAGGCCGCTCTGGGCCGTTCCGGATGCGCTCGGTGACCCCGGCCCCTTCCGCCCCGGCTCGTGCTCGCGACGAGGGCACCGCGCCGCTTCGACCCGAGACCGCCCTCCTTCTCGCCGGCCTCGCGCTGCTCCTCGTCTTCCTCGCGCTCGAGCCGTTCCTCTCGTACGCCCTGTTCGGATCGGACACGGGCGAGTACTACCGGTTGACCGCGACGCTCCTCTCGACCGGAACGCTCCCCCACGGCGCGGCCTACGGTGGCTGGGGATCCGCCTACCCCGATTTCCCCGGAATCTACCTCCTGGCCGGGGCCGGGGCAGGGGCCCTCGGGATCGACGCCTTCTCGGCCCTTACGATCATCATCCCGGTCGTGGCCGTCCTCTCCGTCTTCCCCCTGTTCCTCCTCGTTCGACGTCTCTACCCCCACGACACGGTCGCGCTCCTCGCGGCCGCGATCGCCTCGATCGCAATGCCCCGGCTCTTCTCGATCGCGCACCCGGCACCCCTCGCGCTCGGCGACTTTCTCTGCGTCGCGGCGCTCTGGATGTTCGTCGAGAGCCGCCGGGACGTCCGCTGGTTCCTCCCGCTCTCGCTCACCGGAGGGGCGCTCATCGTCACCCATCACCTCTCGTCGTACTTCTTCGTCGTGAGCGCCCTCGGCGGGGTCTTCTTCCTCGAGATGTGGCGACCTCGACTCTGGAGCCGGCGGTTTCCCGCCCGAGAGCTCGCGTTCTTGGGCGGGTTCGCGACGGCCACGTTCGTCTTCTGGTTCTACGGGACGACGTCGTTCGTCACGAAGGTCATTCTGACCGGACTCCCCTACCCGTCGTACGTCGGGTTCGTGGCGTTCGAGCTCATCGCGCTCGGCGTGATCGCCACGGTGGCGGTCCTCATCCGGTGGCGCCGAGGGCGCTACCGACCCCACCCCGGGACCGTCCGACTCCCCACGGACCGCAGCCTGGTCCGGGACTTGGCCGTCCTTTCGGTCGTCATCTTCGGCCTGGTGTCGGTGATCCTCTTCGTGCCGATCCCCGGGACCACCCAGACCACGACGCCAAACGCGATCCTGTGGTTCTCTCCCCTGCTCGCGCTCGGGATCTTTGCCGCGGGGAGCCGCCGCGCGCCCTCCGTCGCCCGACTCGGTCCGTTCGCGCTCACGTGGCTCGGGGCCCTCGGGCTCTCGGCCGGACTCATGCTCGCGCTCTCCGCGTTCGCCGGCACGAACCCCCGATACGCCACCATCGCGAGCTTCGCGTCGACGATCTCCGCCGATCGGCACGTCGAATACCTGTTCCTTCCGCTCGGGCTTCTCTTCGCGATCGGGATCGCCCGCTTGGTCGCGCGGGCTCGCGACCGCGCAGGGCGTCGGGCGTTCTACGCCGCAGTCCTCGGGGTCGTCGTCCTCCTTGCGGTGAACGCGGCGATCGTCTACCCTCCCCAGTCCGATTTCGGCGGGTTCGAAGAGGGCCTCACGCACGGGGACGCCGCGCTCTGGATGTGGATCGGCATCGCGGCCCCGAGCTCATGGGTCGTGGCGAGCGACCATCGGTTGAGTTCGATGGTCTTCGGCTTCGACGGGAACCCGGCGACGTGGGTGACCACGCCCGCGCTGTTCACCGGGACGAATGCTTCGGCCGCCTACGCGGAGCTGAGAAGCGTCGGGGCTCCCAATCCGGCCGAGCCGCGACCGGTCGACCTCGTCGCCGTCGACTTGGTCATGTTAAGCGGCGTCGCGCTCGCTCCGTCGGCCTCGGCCCCGCCGATGAGCTCGGAGGCCATCGCGTGGTTCTCCGAGCTCCCCTTCGTCCCGCTCTACGAGAACGGTCAGAACGTCGTCTATCTTGTCGATGCGACCGAGATTCCCGTCAGGTAGGGTTCGAGGCTGCCGTCGGGCCTCCAGAGGAAGGTGGGGGCGCTCCCCTCCCGCGCGAGCAACCCGATGAGGTCGCGGGCCCAGCGGAGCTTCGCGAGCTTTCGGGCGCGCGCGATCGGGTCGGTCTCCTCCGTCCGTTCGAACTCGAAGCCCCACAGGAGGATTCTGGTCGCCCCCACGTGGTCGGCCAGGTACGCCGCCCGGTCGCCGTCGGTGAACCCGCCGACGTTGAGAAGACCGTCGCGCGGAGGCCCGGCCCACGATCCCGCGAGCTCCCCCGGGAACTGATGGACCCACTGCCGTAGGATGCCCAAGTTGTCGCCGTGGGCATGGATCACGACGAGGCTGCCGCGACGGTTCGCCGCGACCTCGGAGGCGACGGGGCCGTCCAAGTCGGTGGTGATCACGGCCGGTACGAGCCCGGCGTCGAGACAGTTCGTCGTCGCGCCGTCCGCGGCGAGGAGGGCGGGCGATGGGGCTTGCGAGGGCAGCTTCCAGATCGGAGGCGGTCCCGCTCGGGGAGCCAATCCCACGACGATCGCGTCCCGGCCTTTGAGCCGCGCCGCGATCCGATCGAGAGCGTCCCTCTTCGCGGCCTTCGGAAGGAGGGTTGCGAGGGTCCGTTCGGCGGCCACCTCCCGGTCGAAAGGGAACCCGAACTCTGCACGGATCCGGGCATAGTGCGGCGCCCACGATTCGTAGCGCACGGCGGGCGTCATGGCGACGTAACGCTTTATAATAGAGTCCCTGCTCCCGCCGTCAGGAGACGCTCCGTGATGCGGCCGCTCGCTCAAGAGATCCTTTCCCACCTTCCTACCGAGTCCAAACGGGCGGCGGAGACCCCTCCGGCACCCTCGAACGAGGACGCCGAGCTGGAGGCGATCCTCGCCTCGCTGAAGACCAATATCAAGGTCGTGGGATGCGGTGGGGGAGGCTGCAACACGATCAACCGGCTCGCGGAGGAAGGGCTCGCGGGCGCCGAGATGGTGGCCTGCAACACCGACGCCCAGCATCTCCTCACGATCCACTCCCCGAAGAAGATCCTCCTCGGCCGGCGCTTAACGCGCGGGCTCGGCGCCGGCGCGCTCCCCCAGGTCGGGGAGCAGGCGGCGCACGAGGCCGAAGAAGAGCTGAGGAAGGCGCTCGCCGGATCGGACATGGTCTTCATCACGCTCGGCCTCGGAGGAGGCACGGGCACGGGTTCCGCGCCCGTGATCGCTCAGTGCGCGAAGGAGGCGAACAGCGGCAACCCCCTCACGATCGCGGTCTGCACCCTCCCGTTCGCCTCGGAAGGCCTCGTCCGCCAGGAGAACGCGATGTGGGGCCTAGAGCGGCTCCGCTCGGTCGTCGACACGGTCATCACGATCCCGAACGACCGGCTTCTGGAGCTCGTCCCGCGGCTCCCGATCCAGACGGCGTTTAAGGTCGCGGACTCGGTGCTCTCGCGCGCGATCCGCGGGATTGCGGAGATCATCACGCGGCCCGGGCTCGTGAACTTGGACTTCAACGACCTGAGGACGATCATGCGCGGCGGGGGGGTCGCGCTCATCGGAATCGGCGAATCGGAGTCCGACACTCGGGCGGAAGACGCCGTGATCGAGGCGATCAACTCCCCT
>JASHWY010000158.1 GCA_030043835.1 Thermoplasmata archaeon | reverse complement strand
CTTCGTCTCGTACCCGTCGAGCGGGATCGGGACCCCCCACTCGAGATCCCGAGTGATCGGAGTCGGGTGAAGGCCCTCCGAGAGGAAGTTCTCCGCGACGCGTAGCACGCCCGGCCGCCAGTGATCGGCCTGGCGCGCAACGTACTCCGCGAGCTTCGGCTGCAGACGGTCAAGCTCGAGGTAAAAGTGCTCGGAGGGACGGAACTCGGCCGGCGTAGCGTCGAGGGCGCACCTTGGCGATCCCAGCTGACGGGGCTCGAGCGGGCGACCGCAGTGGTCGCATTCGTCGCCGCGCGCCGTCTCGAACCCGCAGTGCGGGCACGTGCCAATGAGATACCGATCCGGTAGGAACCGTTGGTGCTTGGGGCAGAACGCCGCCTCTTCCGTGCGACGATGAATGTACCCGTGCTCGAGGAGGATCAGAAAGAGCTCCTGGACGGTCCGCTCGTGGACCACCGTGTGCGTGGTCGTGAAGAGGTCGAACGAGAAGCCGAGACGCTCGAACGCGTCTTTGTTGACCGCGTGGTACCGCTCCGCGATCGTTTGCGGTGTCGTTCCTTCCTTCTCGGCCGTCACGAGGGTCGGCGTGCCGTGCATGTCGGACCCCGAGACCATCAGGACCTCGTTCCCTCGGAGACGGTGGTACCGAGCGAAGATGTCGGCGGGAAGGTACGCGCCGGCGAGATGACCGATGTGGAACGGGCCGTTCGCGTACGGCCACGCGACGCCGACGAAAATGCGGGCCGTGGTGTCGCCTCCTCGCGCATCGAGAGGACGGCTCACAATAGGTTTTCGCCGGACCGTTCCACGACCCCAGCGGAGCGCCTTTAATCCCGGTGCTCTCCGGCCTGCGATCGTGTCCGACGACGAGCCTCCGATGCCCCGCCCGGTGGTGCCCGAGGCGGAACAGCTTCTCGGTGTCAAGCGACCGCTCCTCTCCCACGGTTTCGTCGCGCTGGTCGATTACATGGGAAACGACGCGGCCATCGTGCAGGCCGCTCGAGTTTCGTATGGTAAGGGGACGAAGTCGGTCCGGGACGACCGAGGGCTCATTCGCTACCTCATGCGGCACCGCCATACGACCCCGTTCGAGATGGTGGAGTACAAGTTCCTGGTTCGGCTGCCCATCTACGTTGCCCGGCAGTGGATCCGTCATCGGACGGCCTGTCTTGCGGAAGGCACTCAGATCTACTTCGACCTCCCCGGCGGCGTGAAGGCCAAGGGAAACCAACTCTACCCCCTGACGATCGAGGAGATTTGGAGACGGTTTCAGCCGACCGTAAGCCAGAACCCCCGCAAACAGCGAGATCCATTCTACCGAAAGTCGCGCGTTGAGCAGATGATGCTGCGGCAACTCAACGAGGAAACGCGGACCATCGGCCATACTCACGTCGTGGGGGTGACGAAAAACGGGACCAAGCCAGTGTTCCGAATGACTCTCGAAGACGGGAAGCACATCGAGTGCACGGCCGACCACCGGTTCCTGTTCGAGGATGGATGGGCGACTCTGGCGGAAGGAACCGGCCTTCGAGAGGTCGGTGGAAGAGCGGTCTGGGACGGCGGGGACCACTGCGTCCACGTAAACGGCTCGGTGATTCTTGCCCCGGCCCTCTACCACGGTCGGGAGTGGCTCGAGGACGAGCACGTTGAACGGGGACGGTTCGCTCGAGATGTCCCTGCGGAGACAGCCGGGATACCATCACCACGAGTCCCGTGGAATCGGCTGACGGTTCCGCGGTTAAGTCGTGTGGCAGACTTCGAGTTCCTTGGTCCACGCATGACGTACGATCTCGAGGTGTCGGGCCCTTCGCACAACTTCATCGCGAACGGTATCGTGACTCACAATTCCGTGAACGAGTACTCCGCGCGGTACTCCGTCATCCCCGACGAGTACGACCTGCCTCCGCCCGAGGAAGTGCGCCATCAGTCGGGCCGGAGTCGACAAGGTCGGGGGGAGGCCTTGCCGGACGAAACGGTCGAGCGGTTCCGGTCGGATCTCGAACGGATCTCGAAGGATGCCTACGAGGCCTATTCGAAAGCGTTGGAGGCCGGCGTCGCTCGAGAGACGGCCCGCTTGCTCCTCCCTGTCTCCTTCTACACGCAGTGGTACTGGAAGACCAATCTCTGGAACCTGTTCCACTTTCTTTCCCTTCGGTTGGACCCTCACGCCCAGGAGGAGATCCGTGTCTACGCGGCCGAGATGGCGAAACTCGCGCGGGTCGTGGCCCCCATCGCCTTCGAAGCGTTCGAGGAGTTCCAGCTGGAAGGTATCGTCCTGGGCCGCCGCGAGCGTATCGCTCTGCGGGAGCTTCTCAACGGGAAGAGCCCCACCGACGCGTGCCGGATCGCCGATCTTCCCCTCGCACGGGAGGACGGACGCCCGATGGTCAGCGGCGAAGGCGTGGAGTTTCTCGAAAAGCTCGAACGGATCCGGCGAATCGACTAGCGTCAAAGGCAACCGTATAGGTCCGTGGCCCTTGGGCGGGCCATGTCGGCGCCATCGGTCCAGGGTCTCTTTCTCGATAACGAAGTCGTCCCGCTGGGGGGCCGCGCGGCGGCCGAGGTGATCGACCCGGCCGATGGCTCGGTAGTCGGTCGCGTCGCGCGCGCCACCGCCGACGACGCCAAGGCCGCGATGGAGTCGGCCGCGAAGGCCCAGCCTCGCTGGGAGGCGCTGGGGGCGGTCGCCCGCGGGAAGATCCTCCTCCGCGCCGCGGAGCGGCTGCGTGCCCGGTCCGACGAGCTCGCCCGCCTCATCACGCGCGAGATGGGCAAGGTGCTCTACGAGAGCCGAAACGAGGTCGCCGGGGCGATCGACAATCTAGAGTACTACCCCGCGTTTGCACGGACCCTCTCCGGCGAGGAGGTTGCGGGACTTCCGACCGGGGAGACGATCCGGCTTCTCTGGTTGCCACGAGGCGTCGTCGTCGCGATCACCCCTTGGAACTTCCCGGCAGCGACCGTGACCCGAAAGATCGCGCCCGCGCTCCTCGGAGGCAACACGATGGTCCTCAAGCCATCGAGCAATACGCCGCTCTCTTCCTACCTCCTGGCCGAGGCGCTACGCGACGCGGGTCTTCCTCCAGGGGTGCTCAATGTTGTCTCCGGGCCCGGCGGCGAGATGGGGCCTGCTCTGATCGGGCATCCCGCCTGCTCGACCGTCTCGCTCACGGGTTCAACCTCGAGCGGGGTCGAAGTGCTACGGCTCGCCGCGCCGCATGTGGTGAAGTGTCTCCTCGAGCTCGGAGGAAAAGCCCCGGTCCTCGTCCACAAGGACGCAGACCTCGACTGGGCGGCGCGGGCGATCCTGTGGAGCCGCTACTGGAACGCCGGCCAGGCGTGCATCGCGGCCGAGCGTTGCTACGTCGAGACATCGACTGCGGACCGGCTCCTCGAGCGGCTGGTGCCGCTCGTGAAGAACCTTCGGGTCGGGCCCGGGCTCCGTCCGGGCGTCGACATGGGGCCCCTCTACGCTCGGAGCGCTCGGGACCACGTCGCGAAGGACGTCACCGAGGCGGTCGCGGACGGCGCCCAACCCGTGGCCGGCGGAAGCGCTCCCGCCGACCCGGGCCTCGCGAACGGGGCCTTCTACCTCCCGACGGTCCTC
>JASHWY010000157.1 GCA_030043835.1 Thermoplasmata archaeon | reverse complement strand
GGCGCCCGAGCCTAGCCATTCCCCAGCTGACAGGAGTCAGCTACACTGATTTTGCTTGACAAGCGTCCAGAACGCGTGTGATCGGCGTCATCGGCCCCACCGCCAGGGGCGGTCGGACCCTCGCCCTTCCCCGGAGAGGCCCCGGCCTCTGCGGGTGCATGTGCCGACCGAACAGCGGCGCCGTGGCACGGCATGCTTGGGACCGCCGAGTTCTATTTAATTCCTACCGAAGGAACCGCGGCTCGACCCCTACCGGTGAGGGACGACACGTCTCAACCCCCGCGGGGCGCCTCGAAGAACGGGAGCCGGTGGTGGGGGCCTTCGTAGCGGGCGGCGGCGTACCGGCAGAGCCCCTCGGCGTTCGGCTCGCAACCGGCACAGTTCCGCTCCGCCGGGACCGGGGGTCGGACCGAGTCCGAGCGGATCTGAACGAGCGCGGCCCTGAGCCAGCGCTCTTCGGCGTCGCCGTACGGAATCTCGACCCAGCCCTCGCGCGCGCCCCCACCCGCGGAATCGCCATACAGGATCACCCCGTGCGGGGGCCGGCGGCCGAACGCGACCTCGACGAGACGGCACTCCGCGATCGCCTGGACCGTGTCGAAGGTTCGGCCGTGAGCTTCGTGGTACCCGACGAACAGGTGCGTCGCCTTGTACTCGACGGGGACGAAGGAGCCGTCCGCTCGCTCGATCACGAGGTCGGGGCGACCCGCAAACCCGAGCTCGCGGTCGATGAGGGTGTGTGGGGCCGGGGCGAACCGCGCGTCGAGCTTCACGCGCTCGGACGGGAACAGGACGGGGAGATCGTCCTCCCCGTCGTCTTCGTAGACGAGCCGGTCGCCCATTCCTAGGTCCAGCCGTCCCTCGTTCACCGAGACGTGCCCGAGCGGCGGGTTGAAGAGCGGCGAGTGGCGGAGGGGAACGACGTCGGCCGGGGTCCGGACCGGTCCGAGCGCCCCATCGACCGCATGACTCCGGCGCGCGCGGTTAAGCTCCATCTCGTACGGGCACCGGAAATAGGTGACGAGGTCGTGGGGCGTGAGGTGCTCGGGGGCCGGTGCGGCCTGAGGAGTCAGCATCGACCGCGGCTCGGGTCGGGGGGCTATGAAGTTGCGGGTCGAGGGGCAACCGGGGCGCTGGACGGCCCACGTACGGAGCGTTCGCCCGTTCCCGACGAGAGCCTCGCGGCCCACTAGTCGCGAACCCTCCGGGCGATCGCCTCCGACGCGGCGCTACGGAGCGAGGAGCGCGCGAGGAGCGCTTCGAGAAGCTCGGGGTCCGCACCGACTTTTCGGATGAGGGCCAAGAGCGTCTCGAGGCGACCGGCAGCGCCCAACTCGGCGGCGCGCACGAGAGCGTACTCCGGCCGAGTAACCCGAAGGCTCCTCCCGTGGAACGAGGCCGTGAGAAGGCGGGTTTGCTTTGGATCGCCAGACCACTCTTCGAACGGACGCACGGAATCGGGGTCGATCGGAATCGCCCACTCGACGCGCGCGCCGTCCCGGAACGTTCCGACGAACGCGCGGGCGCCGCGCACGATGCCCGACGAGGGCCAATCGGTCGGAGCGACCGGCTCGATCAGGTACTCGACGAGGAGTTCCCCCAGCCGGTCGACGCCCGACCGCGTGGTCCCGAGGTCGATGTCGTTTGGCGTCAAGTCGGCGCCGAGGAGGCGAGCTGCCATCGAACCGCCGACGTACCATAGAATCCCTTCCCGCGAGAAGATCGGCTCGATCCGTTTCACGACCTCCACGAGCGCTTCGTCCGCCCCGACGGGGTGTCCCCCGAACCGTTGCTTCAGCATCGTGTCGAGAACGAACCGACTCCGGTTGTACGCCTGGCGCACCTTCGACGTCTCGGCGAACGGCAAAAGGAAGCGACGGTGCCAGCACTTGGGTCCCCCGAACTGACACGGGTTGGGAGGATGCGTGAACCCGAACGGCTCGAGGGGTCCCAACGGGGGGCCGTTGGCGTCCGACCCTCCCTCTTGGGCGTGGAATGTGAACGTCGTCCGGTTCTCCGCGCGGTCGATCGAGAGCTGGTGGAGATATCCACCGCCCAGGTCGGGTCCCGAGATCATCTCGCTCGGCACGGTGGCCTCCTTGGCGCGGAGATCGACCCGGAGGACCACCCTACGCGGCCGGAGGCTGGATCTCGACCGCGCGAGGGATCGGGATCGTCCCGGTCTCCAGGTCGACGCGTCCGCCTCGGCGGCGAGCGGAGAGGTACGACCCGCTCTGGAGCGACCGCCAGGTGCCGTGCTCGCGGTCGAACGGCTCGCTCCCCACGACGACGCGATGCGGCAGGACCTCGTACGCCATCTCGAAGTACCGCCGGTGGGTGTCGAGGAGGCCCGTTCCGTGGTCCCCCGTCCACAGACAGAATGCCCACAGCTCGTCGGGCCCTCGCGTGAAGAGAACGTTGAGGGCCGAGAACGGAGGGATCGCGGGACGGCCCTTCGCCTCCCAGATGCGGTAGAGGTCCGCGACCGTCTGTACGTAGCCCGTCAAGGGATCGTTATGCTCCTCCGTGTTCCGGACGAGGAGCCAGAAGAGGACCTCGCTATCGTTGATCCCTCGAATCTTCGGTTCGTGGACCCCGGTAAAAGGTCGCGTCTCGACCGGGAACGGGATCGCGCCGTTGTGGGCGAAGAGGATCGTGTGGGTCTCGAACGGTTGGGAGTTCTCGAGGCCGATCAGCTGTTCGGGCGGGAGCTTAAGCGGGTTGCTCGCGTGGCGGAGGTGTCCCACGACGACGGAGCTTACTGCCTCCCCGGCGGCCTTGAGGTAGAGCTCGCGCTCCCCGTCCTCGAACGCGCCTCCCGTGCCTTTCTCGACCCGCGTCCGTCCTTCGTCGGTGAACCAACCGATCCCCCACCCGTCCTTCTGCGCCGTGTCGGGCGAGACGTTCGACTGGGCGAGGAGCGAGGCGGACCGTTTCACGAGCCACGGCTCCGCCGATTCGGGTTCGGCCGCAACCTGCCCAAAGAGTCGGCACATCGTCGCGGGCACCCCTGGGCTGTAGATAAGCGTCGGGAATTCGTTGGCGACAAGGTCACCCTTGAGCCAGCAACTCTTAAGGCGCTCTCCGGGCTCCTACGAGTGAAGGTGCCGACGATGGTCACGATCGAGGTCACGCCGTCTGCGCGGGACCAGGTCCTCAAGATCATGCAGAAGCAGGGGAAGCCGGATTCGGCGCTCCGGCTCTTCGTCCAAGGAGGTGGATGCTCCGGGCTCACCTACGGGATGACGTTCGACCGGCAGGAGACGGGCGACGAGGTCGCCTACCGGGAGGGCGGGCTCACCGTCGTCGTCGACCATGCGAGCGCCCCGCTGCTCGACGGGCTGAAGGTCGACTTCCTGATGGGGCTCGAGCAGTCCGGCTTCAAGAT
>JASHWY010000156.1 GCA_030043835.1 Thermoplasmata archaeon | reverse complement strand
TCGGAAGCGTCGTGAGCGCCGGTCCCAGCCGAAGGTCGACCCGATCGACAACGCCGGCGCGCTTTAGGTTCGAGAGGGCGACCTCGGCGTGCCGTGGATCGATCTCCAGTGTGACGACCCGCCCGTCAGGCGGGAGCGCCCGGGCGAGCCAAAGGGTGCTGTAGCCGCCGAGAGTACCGATCTCGAGGATCCGGCGCGCGCCCAGAGCCTGGGCGAGGAGTTGTAGGAACCGGCCTTGCAGCGGTGAGACCTGAATCTCGGGGAGCCCAGCGGCGGCGCTCGCTCTCAGCGTCGCTGCGAGAGCGGCGTCGGGCGGGATCAGAAGCTCCTCGTAGTAGCGGTCGACTGACGACCAGAGAGCGAGCGGCTCGGGAGAGGAAGGGCGCTGGGTCATGGAGGGTCGAGGGTGCGAGGGCTTTAGCGCGTTCGCTGCTTCGGCCATCCCCGGCCTCCCCCGCCGTTATCTAGCTCCCCCTCCTCGGCGCTCTCGTGCTCTCCGCCTCCGACCTCGAGGTGAACGTGCTCGAGTTCCGACAGCGCTCGTTCTCCTTCGAACGGCTCGCGACGTTAGAATCCTACGACTATGCCGTCTTTGGCCGGACCGAGACCGAGAGCGAGAGCCAGTTTCGGCCGCGGCTCGTGCACTTGAAGGTCGTCGTGCCCCAGGCCTGGGTCGTCTACGACGAGGCGAACGATGTACTGCTCGTCGCAAAGGACGGGGCCACAGTCCCCCTGCGGCTCACCGAGCCCGTAGTCGAGGTCGGGGCCGAGCGGACGGAGTTCGCGGAGCAGGGGATTGACTGGCGGAGGGGACCGGGCCCAGGTGGCGCTCTCGTCTACGTGCCGGTCGAACTCGCAGCGAGCGTCCTCACGCCCGCCGGGTTCGCCACCCTCGGGATCTCCTAGGCCGCGGAGGCCCTCAGCACGCGCTCGACCGCCGCGGCGAGGATTCCGCCGACGAGCGGCGCCACCCAGAAGAGCCAGTCTTGCCGGATTGCCCATTGGTCGCTCGACCAGACCGCGGAGAGCACCGCCGGCGCGAAGCTCCTTGCCGGGTTCACCGACGCGCCGTCGATCGGGATCGCGACCAGGTTGGTCATGATGAGCGTAAGCCCGATGCCGACCGGCGCGAGGTTCTTCGCGAAGCCATCGCCCCGCGTCGCGTAGAGGATCACCAAGACGAGGAAGAAGGTGAGGACGACCTCGAGCAGAAAGACGGAGCCGATCGCGACCGTGTACGGCGAGCCGTTCCCGGAGTATCCCTGCGACGCGAGCGCGGCCGCCCTCGCGGAGGCCCAGAGGGTCGACGACCCATAGGCGACTCCGGCGACCGCGGCCACCGCCACGATCCCTCCGAGAAGCTGCGCGACGACGTACGGTACGACGTCCCGAGCCTTGGTGCGCCCCGAGATCCACATCGCGAGCGTCACCGCCGGGTTTAGGTGCGCCCCCGAGACGTCGCCAAAGGCGTAGATCATGCCGATCACGCCCATGCCGAGGGAGAGACTGATGAGGAGGACCCGGGCGTCGGGGGAGAACGCGCCCGTGTCGACGTTGAGCGAGAGCAGCGCCGCTCCCGTCACCGAGAGGACGAGCCCGAACGTTCCCAGAAACTCGGCGAGAACCCGTTGGCCCGATGACCACGCCATCGGTCCCGAGCCGTCGCGACGGTTGTTAAACCTTCCCTTGGAGGTCAGAGGACGCCCATCTCGGTGAGCTTCTCGGGAAGGTAGTGGTCCGTCACGTAGTTGAGCCCGTACTTCGCGAGCGACTGTTGCTCCGCCTTCTTTCCGTTTTTGAGCATCAGCTCGATCTCGGCCCGCCACTCTGCGGTCCCGAACCGGGGGTCGGTACGCTCGGCCTCCAAGGCCCGCACGTCCTGCTCGGAGAGCTTGTCGGACGGAAGCTCGTAGTTCTCGATGTCCGAAGCGGTCACTCCGAGGAACTCGGCGGACGGGGTCGCGAGATAGTTCGAGAGGTGCGCCGTCTTGATCGCTCCGTACGCCACGCTCGCGTAGATGCGGAACGACCACGGGTCGCCGTCCGTGAAGACCACGACGGGGAGCTTGAGCTCCTCCGTGATGCGCTTTAGGAACCGGCGGGTCGAGCGGGCCGGCTGGCCTTTGAGGTGCACGAGAATCGCGCCCTGCTTCTCGTCGAAGTTGTTCTCGGCGAGGCGGTCGACCATCCCGCCGCACTCAATCGCGATTACGAACTTCGCGTTCGTTCCGACGAACGAGATCTTCTCCTTCTCGACGTTGAATGGCAGCGAATAGCCTCCGTCCCCGACGTCGTCCTTGCAGTGGATCGTCTTCACGATGCCCCGTCGGTTCTTCTCCTTGATCGTGAGGTCGCCGATCACGGAGGCCCCGTTCTCCTCGGGGTGCAGGCGGAAATCCTCGCGAAGGCGCTCGCACATCACCTCGAGGTCCTCGATCAAAAGGTTCGACTCGTCCTCGCTGTGGAATTTCGCGTCCTCCCAGGCCTCGCTGATGTAGTAGAGTTCGCGGAGCGTGGAGGTCTTCTTGTCGGTCGCCATCTCGTTGATGAAGTCAACGAGGTAGAACGTTCTGAGGAGCATGAGCGCCCCATCGAGCTTGCGGGCGCTCCGGGTCCCCATCGTCCGCCCGAGGCGCCAAACCCCTTCCTTCAGCTGGAACGAGAGGTTCTGTTTGGTCCGAAGAGGAAGGCGCATGCGGGGGATCTCCCCGCGGTCTAACTGGTCGTAGATCGACTCCGCGAGAGCAAGCGTGGGGGTGAGCGCGTCGGCCCGGATCTTGGGCTCGTCGTCGTCACTCTTCGTCGCTGACATGCGCGCTCGCTTCGGCGGCATCGTAGTCCACCTCCTCTTCGGCCGGAGTACCCGTCGCGGCGGCCTCGGCGGCGGCCTGCTCCGCCGCCTCGACGATTGTTCGGGGCAGTCGGACGTCCCAGTCCCCAGGGAGCGGG